>NZ_JADYXJ010000026.1:0-74189 GCF_015864365.1 Pseudoalteromonas sp. SWXJ133 | reverse complement strand
ATATTACCGGAGAAAAGAAAGCGAAAAGCTTATCCGCGAACGGTGCTCGCAAAGACACAAAAATATCCAGTTAGGTATAAACGAAAAAACACCACTCGTTCTTAAACGAGTGGTGTTAGCCTACTTTGCGGGGTTTTTGTCATTAAACTGACATTTATAATCGTTATGTTATTGCCATAAACTTGAAATATAAATAAGAGATAGCTAAATGAAAAAAGCGTTATTAATAATTGCTACACTTGTAAGTACAAGTAGCTTTGCCTCGCAATGTGATATTGATGCCAAGCATTTAAAAGCCGATTATAAAATTACCAACAGCCATAAAGCGCAGCAAAATAGCGAGTCACTTACCCTTTGGCGAAACAATCAGCAAGTAGCGCATCAAAGTGAAGTAATAACCGAGCTTTGGCAGCACTTAGCCAATAATCAAATACGACCAATACGTTACTTTAACGCCCAGCAACGCGGTATTGAATACCAACCATCTGAGGTACGCGGCGTACAAAATTGGAGTGCTAAAAGTCAGCTGGTGGATAACCACCTAATCGAAAAAATGACCTTAGTAAGCACACAAGGCAAAGGCTGTGATGAAGTAAAAAACTATACACTGAGCGAAAATGGCAACGACTTTAACCTCGCCTTTTTTACGCATTCAAAATTAGTTAAAACATTTAGTATTAGTAATAAAAAAAGCCAAACAACTACCTTACTTAGCCTTAATAATGTAAACACTGATGAGCCATTAATTGCCGCTCAATTTGCACAGTGGGATCGTTTTCAAACCACCGATTACGCCGACATTGGCGATAACGAAGGCGACCCGTTTTTAGCTAAAATGATAAACCTTGGTTTTATTGAGCACAGCGCAACAGGTTTTTATAACCAGCAGGGCGAGGCTATTCAAGGCGGGCACCACCACTAGGTTTTGGAGCTTTTAAATGCTGTAGCTTATAGCTGGAAGAATGACAGTTATGAGCTACAAATAGGTATTTAAAAAGTAGATTAATTTAAGCCATTTCCACCCAAGTAATACAACAAACACTTTTCCATTTTATAAAACACACCATCAGCCGCATAAGATTTATAGTTGGTAATAATTTACACTATTTGATATTAATAGAAGTTCACACAATAGGGACATTTTGTGAAGATAAGGAAATGTCCTCAGATAAAGTTGTAAGGCCCTATGCAAATACTTGGTATTGGCTGAAACTCAAGGAGGTTACATGATTGGATCGATTTGGAGTAAGTGGGATTTACACATTCATTCTCCATACACCCATCAAGCTAATGAATATGGATCATCTACTATAGATGAGTTTGTTGATAAGATAATATCTTCAGAACTTAGCCTAACAGGAATTACTAACTATTTTTTCTTTAAAGATAACGAACTAGAGGAAATTAGAGATAAATTTCAAGAAAAAGGTATTGAGCATACAGTCTTAGGCAATCTAGAATTTCGTATTGATCAGCAAAACAAAGATGGTGAGTGGATCAACGTTCATTGTATATTTTCGGAAAATATAACTACTCAACGAATAAATACCATTTTATCTACTCTCCCTATCTCTAACACAACTGCTGATGGCAAGCATATCTATTGTTCCCAACAATCTCTTACCGATTCACAAACTAAAACATCTGAAGCTGTTGTAAAGTTTGATTCATTGATAGCTCACCTAAATAATAATTTAAAGTTCGGGATCGATTTTTTAATAGCAGCTTGTCCAAATGGATATGGTGGCTTTAGACCTGATATGAAAGAAGGTAGATCACTAGCTGTTGCACTAGAAATAGAGAAAAGGTGCCAAATTATTTTAGGTCGGCCTCAAGATAGAAATTTTTTCCTGAATAACGAAAGGTACCCATCTGCGAAGCAAAAGCCGGTTTTTTATGCTTCAGATGCTCACAAACTTGAATATATTGGCACAATGTATTCTTGGGTCAAAGCAAAACCAACCTTTGAAGGCTTAAGGCAAGCTATTATTGAACCCGACCTCAGGGTTCAGCAAACGAATGACTTTGTGGAAAAAACATACAGTAAGCCATGGTTTAAATCAGTTAAGTTAGGTGGAAAAATTTTTTCTGGTGAGGATATAAGTTTTTTTAACCAAACAATCCCATTAAATCCGAACCTAGTCACGATTGTGGGTGGGAGGGGGACTGGCAAAAGCCTTTTTCTAGATGCAATGCACTCAAGATTTAACCATCAATCTCAGCACTCAAATGCGCGGAGGGTTAGCGGTGAAAGCCTTAGTGTTGAACTAGACCAAGGTGATGGGACGGTATTAAAATTCGATTCTTCTGCAAATACGTACTCTTATTTACATGTTTCTCAAGGAGATGTTCAACATTTCAGTCAAAAGCCTGATGATCTGAGTGGCGAGATAAAAAGAATGTTAGGAATCCATGGTATAGAGTTTGATTCTGTTACCAGTTCTGAAATATCAAACAATCTGAGTAAATATCGTACGTTCGTTGAGTATTGGGAAGATGTTGATTCTCAAAGCCAGCGTATTAATACGCAACAATATCAACAAAGTGTTATTGATAGTAATGTTCAGTTAATTGGCACGCTTACTAACCCTCAAAATAAGTTGTTAATTGAACGATATCAAAATAACTCAAAGAGTATTAACGAAAAAAACAACTTCATTGATGAAGCAAGGAGTACGCTAGCTCTTTTGTGTCGCCATGCTTTAGAAATAAACCAAAGAATTACGTTGTTAAATGCCAATCATTGCTCAGTAAATAAGTCGCCATTGATTGATGAAGCTTTGGTCAAAGACCCCATTAGTAAAAATATAGATATATGTAAGAGTGAAATTCAAACATTAATCGAATCAAATAATGAAATTGCTATTCAGTTTAGACAGCAAGGTATCAATCAGGATATATCATCTTTGCTAAGCAAAGTTACTGAGTTTCAAAAGTCTATTGATCAGGCATCATCGAAATTAGATGAGATAAATCAAAAGACAATAGAGTATCAAGCGTTTGTTAGGGAGCGTGGAGAGCTTGCTTTAAAATACAAAGAGTACATTGATTGTCAAAAAAACAACATCAACCAGGCCTTTGAAAAGCTTAAAATTCAACAGCCAGGCTGGAATTTTGAGCAAAATGAATTGGTTCAGGAAATTCTTTTAGATATACATATTAATGGTAACGTCGTATTCAATGTGCAGCATTTTTACAGTGGGATGGAAGAATGCTTAAATCGTGGAAAATTTAGAAGTACAAGTGATAAATCTACTTTTGATCGGTTGCAAGAAACATTTTGCGTAAGATCAATAGATGACTTCTTCAAGCTATTGTCTGGTGAAAAAATCATTAATTGTGATGGTGTTCCAACGAGTATAGAAGAGTTCTTTTGGAAACCAGAGTTCTTTAATAAAGGAGGGCGATTTGAATTATTAAATTATCTCTATTCACCTACAAATATTAAAAGGTATCTATATGCAAATGCAGACTTCCAGTACAAGGGAAAGACTGTAAATAAGCTCTCTGTTGGCCAACGAGGCACATTTTATGTTTGTTTAAAATTGGCAACTGATCCATTCGGTAGCCCATTTGTATTTGATCAGCCTGAAGATGATCTAGACAATGAATTTATTATGTCACAGCTAGTTCCTTTATTTAGAAAAATAAAGAAATACCGACAAGTCATCATTGTTACACACAATGCGAATTTGGTCGTAAATACCGATGCAGAACAAATAATTATCGCTGACAATCAAGGTGAGAGTATCCGTTATACTTCAGGTTCTGTTGAAGATGGTAATGTTAAGGAAAACGTAGGTATAAGAGCAGAGATTTGTAATATTTTGGAAGGTGGTAGCTATGCTTTCGAGAAGAGAGAGCGTAAGTATGGTATCCAAAAGTAGGTTTAACAAGTCACTACACTTGAAAGCTTGATTTGCTTCACTCCTCCGAACTCCGGTGAGTGAAGCGTCAATACCCGCTAAGACAACAGATACTAATTACTACTCCAAATGAGGATCATCAGGCTTTTTAGGTTTACTCGCTACTTCTGTTAAGCCGTCTTCGCAATCACCGCTGTCGCAGGTATTTAAATCGCTTTGTGCTTGTTTATCTTGTTGCAGCACTTGCTTTAAATCTTCCATGCGTTGGCGCACGGCTACGCCGTAGCTGGCGTCGTCTCCCCATAATGCAGCCAGTTGCAGTACTGCAGCGCGGTCGTGGTCTCTAAATAGCTTACCGGCGCGCTCTGCATCTTGCTTAGTGTTACCTAATAGCTCGAGTGCTTCTACGGCAAGGTTAATAGCTGAGTCGACTGTTTCGCGGTTAAACGCATCTACTTTTAAATTAAGTAACTGATACGCATGGCGGCGGTCGATTGCGCGAGCAACAATTTTTAACTGCGGGTAGTTTTTATGCGCGAGCTTAATTATCTCAATGGTTTTATCGGGGTTATCAATTGCAATTACTAGCATTTGCGCGGTGTGTGCGCCTGCGGCTTCAAGGAGTTCTTGGCGTGCGGCATCGCCATAAAATACGGTGTTGCCAAAACGGCGTAGTAATTCTATTTGGCTAGGGCTGTGATCAAGTACAGTAATTTCGTAGCCTTGCGCGTGCAGTAAACGCCCCATAATTTGGCCAAAACGTCCGTAGCCCGCAATAATTACGTGCTTAGCGGTGCTAATTTGCTCTGGCTTATCAAACTCAGGCAGAGCACTGCTGCTGCGTTTTTGTATTTGCTCATAAACCATAAGTAATAACGGCGCTATTAGCATTGATACCGCCACAACTAAGGTAACAAGGCTGGTTTGCTCGGGCGTTAAAATACTTAAGGTGGTGGTTACGCTTAAAAGTACAAAGGCAAACTCACCCCCTTGGGCAAGCGCTAGGGCAAATAATAACTGCTGTTTACTGTTAATTTTAAAGGTAACGGCAAGGGCAAATAAAATGCAGGCTTTAACCACAATGAGTAAAACCACTAAGGCAATAACAGTACTAAACTCATTAAATAGCAGTTCAAAGTTAATTGATGCGCCAACAGTTATAAAAAATAACCCTAAAAGTAAGCCTTTAAAGGGTTCTATATCGGCTTCTAATTCGTGTCTAAATTCGCTTTCGGCAAGTACAACGCCTGCTAAAAAAGTCCCCAGCGCAGGCGATAAACCAATACTTTGCATAACCAGCGCAATAGCGACCACTAAAAACAGTGCAAAAATAGTAAATATTTCACGCATGTGTGTTTGGGCAATGTATCTAAATAATGGCGCCGATACATATTTACCGCCGGCAATAATAGCGGCAATAACCGCAACCGATACACATACTTGTTGCCATACAGGCCAGCTTGCAATAATCGAGTCGCTGATTTCTTTTGTGCTAGTTTGCGGGGCAAATGCAAGCAGTGGCAATAGGGCTAAAATAGGAATAATGGCGATGTCTTGAAACAGCAATACCGAAAATGCGTTTTGTCCGGCTTCTTGCTTTAGCCAGCCTTTTTCTTCAAGGCTTTGCAGTACAATAGCGGTAGAGGAGAGCGCCAGCATTAAACCAATGGCGAGTGCGGTTTGCCAATGCATGGCAAAAAACCAATAACAAAATGCAAATATAGCCGCTGCCGATAGCACAACCTGTAAGCCGCCAAGCCCTAAAATAGAGTGGCGTAATGTCCATAAACGCGAAGGTTGTAGTTCAAGGCCCACTAAAAACAGCATCATTACTACGCCAAATTCAGCGAAGTGCATTACATCGGTTTGATCGCCCACAACACCCAGCGCATAAGGGCCAATGAGTATTCCGGCAATTAAATAACCTAACACAGAGCCAAGTCCGACTCGTTTTGCAATAGGGACAGCTACAATGGCTGCTGCTAAGTAAATTAAAGCTATTTCTAACACGCGTTTATCCTAAGTCATTCTATTTATGCTCAAGGTATTTGAGCATAAATAGAATGACTTAGGTTCTTATAAAATACAATGATTCATGTGGCTGAAAATGCTAAATTAGTCAGCTACTCTTACTGAACCGCTAATATTATCGATACTTACATCGCCCGAGCCTGACTCAGTAATAGTGAGTCCTTTGGCGTGATTAACACGAATGTCGCCCGAACCGTCTTCAATAGTAACGCTTGAGCCAATATGCTCAATAAGCATGTCGCCAGAGTTATCATCAACATTAACAGCTCCGTTTATATGGCTTATTACTATATCACCCGAGCCATCTTCAACGTTTAGCGAACCGTTTACATTACTTACGTGCATTTCGCCTGAACCATCTTCAATAATTGCATTGCCGCTTACATTATTTATATGAATGCTGCCAGAGCCGTCGGTTAGTTCTACATTACCTGCGATGTTTTCAAGGTTTACTTCGCCTGAACCATCGTCAATAGTTAGGTTTTTAGCACCGCTTATAGTTAAGTCCCCCGAGCCGTCTTTTACATTCATATTGCTTTGCATTGCACTTATAACAATGTCGCCAGAGCCATCATCAATATCTAAATTAAGATTACTTGGTACGGTAACAACTAAATCAATATGTGGTGATTGACCACTGTAAAAGCTAATACCATTACGACTTTTATTTTGAGCAACAAGCTTTGCCTGTTTACCGTCTTGCTCTAGTGTTAGCTCGTACTCATCTTCAATATCGGCTGTGTAAATAGTGGCATCAACACGAATGCTGGTGGCTGTTTGTGAGCCTTTTATTTCAAGGTTGCCTGCGCCACTTAAAACATTTAAATACTCAAGATTGTTGCTAGGCAATGTGAGCTGTTGTGTTTGTTTTACAGACGCCACGCTTGGCGATATGTGAAACACACAACCACTTAATAATAAAATACCGCTAATTAGCGAAAGTGGTTTTGTAATGCTTAATTGTGTTGATGAGCTCATGTTTAGTCCTTTGGTATTTATTGTTTGTATTTATATAAACAATATAGAGCAAAAATGAGGCCGAAATGTAAGCTGTTGTTTTATATAGGGTGGTGGTTTTTTATGAAAGTTGAAATACTAATAAGTGGTTAAAATAACTAATTATTAATATAAAAGGATGCGCGATGCATCCTTTTATAATTGCTCTGCTTTTATTAGGGAACTAATTAAAAGCTGTAAGTAATATTACCGTATAAAAAACGCCCGTCTAATCCGTAAGGCGCATACGGTGTGTACGGGAATATTTGGCCAAAGTCAGAGTAACCAATGTTATCCACGGTGGCTTGTGGGTACTGATCGAACAAGTTGTTTGCACCAACGGCAAATTTCCAATATTCGTCTGGACGGTATGCCACTTCTAGGTCGGTGATCCACTTAGGGTCAAGGTATTCATCGCGATCGGCTGTAGTTGATATATCAGCGACTTCACCATAGCGTGTGGCACGAAGCGTTGTTTGCCATTCGTTAAAGTTCCACACTGCTGATAGGTTCCATTTGCTATCTGGCGTGCCTTCTTCAAAGCGACCTACTTCACGACGCGCAAACACTACGTAGTCGTCACCTAGTGAGTTAAGCTGTGCTGGGTTGTCGTTTACGTGCGTTACTTCGGTATCGTTAAAGTTAGCTGCTACGTTTAAACGTAAATCACCTAAGTTGTCTAAATCTAAGTTATAAGTGGCAACTATATCTACACCTTGCGTGCGTGAGTCGATAGCGTTGGTAAAGTAACGTACGCTTTCGGTATTTAGCTCACCGGCATTTTGTAGTATTTCAACAACTGCATCGCCTTCTAAGTTTTCAGACAATACAATACGGTCATCAATATCAATACGGTACGCATCAACAGTTAAGCTAAAGCTGCCTTGAGTGTAAATAAAGCCCGCAGTAACGTTTACTGACTCTTCTGCATCTAGCGGCTGTGCACCTAGCGCTTGCGCTGCTGCAGAATCGGTTGGGAATAGACCAACTTCAAATGGTTGGTTGTTTTCAAGTACGGTTGATATTTGGCGGTACGAGCTTTGCGCTAAAGATGGCGCACGAAAACCTGTACTAATTGCACCGCGCAGCGATAGGTTTTCAGTAATGCTGTAACGCGAAGCAAGCTTAGAAGTAAATGTGTCACCAAAGTCGCTGTAATCTTCATAACGACCTGCTAAAACTACGTTCCATTTTTCTGTTAAGTAGGTATCAAACTCAACAAATAAAGCGATGTTATGACGGCTTTCGTCAGTCGCACTTTCTGGTCCAAAACCAGCAAGTACTTGCGCGCCACCGGCTGCAATTGGGTTACCATCGCTATCAAGTGCGGTGATGTAAGACGCTTCTTCGCCTTCTTCTATTTTGTAGCTTTCGTGGCGGTATTCAGTACCTACGGTAAAAAATACGTCATCAGGTAAGCCTAAATCGAGAGTGGTATTGGCAGTTGCGTTTACTAAAAACTGATCGTAAACCAGTGCACCGTTATCAAATTCAGTTGGGCTGTCGGCACCTAGTGATGTGTTAATACTATTTACAACACCGAAACCAAAGTCGTTACGGCCGTAGTTGGTACTTACATCCCATGTCCAGTCGTTAGTTTCGCCTTGTAAGCCCAGTGCAAATGAGTAGTCTTGTACGTCTGTTTCAATTTGCGGCAAAAAGCCATCTGGGTACACTTCTAAAACGTTACGGCTGTCTTTTGCTCGGCGGTAAAAACCACCTGAATTACCTTCACGCTTTGAGTAGCTACCAAATGAATAAAGGTTTAAGCCGTTATCTAAATCGTAACCCATGTTGTAAAACAACGCGTAATCTTCAAGGTCGGCTTTACCAAAACGGTGATTGTAACGATCGATAGTAAATTCGCGTGGGTCTAGGCTGCCATCATCAAGGCGACTGTATTGTTCGCGAGGGTCAAAACCTGAGCGCTGAGTTGAGTCGTTATCACGGTATTCAATTGATACGTTTACAAAACCGTTATCAGATAACGCAAAACCAGAGTTTGCACTAACAGTGCGTGTTGCACCGTCGTTTACTTCTCTGTCGCCACCGGTATTAAAGGCTAAGTCGCCGTTTGCATCTGCGTAGGTGCTGTCTAGCTGAGATACACCAGCCATTTGAGTATCGTATTTACCGTACGTTACGCTTACGCTACCGCCTTCTGAGGCATCTTTAAGTACAATGTTAATTACCCCAGCAATTGCATCAGAACCGTACTGTGCGGCTGCGCCGTCACGTAGTACTTCAACACGTTTAATTGCAGAGGTTGGGATCATGTTCAAATCAACAGCTGTAGAGCCTCGGCCAACAACGCCCGCTAAGTTTAATAGCGCACCAGCGTGGCGGCGCTTACCGTTTATAAGTACTAGTGTGTGATCGGGTGCTAATCCACGTAAAACAGCTGGTTTTGCATGGTCAGTACCATCACCCATAGTGGCACTTGGGTAGTTAAAGCTAGGTACTTGGTTTGCTAGTATTTGGCTTATTTCTAGCTGACCGGTACTTTGCATATCACCGCTGGTAATAATATCTACAGGTACGGTGCTTTCGGCAATACTGCGTAGGCTTCTGCGAGTACCGGTAACCGAAATTACTTCGATATTTTTTTCTGCTTGATTATCTTGCTCTGCGGCAACGGCCATAGAGTAAGGTGTGCTAAGTGCAGTAGTAACGGCCAAGCTAAGTGCGAGTTTATTTGCAGATAAACGCTTAAAAGTCATTAATTGTTCCCCAAGAGCTGCTAGTCGAAAAGGAGCGCATCATATAGAAGCGACTACCCTAGTGCAAAGATAAAAACTATCTAAGATATTCTAAGTTGTTAACACGTGAAGCTGGGGCGTGTTGCCTTGGTGATTGAATTTGCAGCAGTATGTTTGGCTTTTAGGCAAGGCAGAGCCTATGTAGTGTGGTTACTCCCCATAAATAGGCGATAACGCAGCATAAATGCCAAACATGCGCTGCCCTTTGGATTCTTTCTAGGAACGATTAACTCTTTGTTACTCAGTTTTTACTTAGCCCACTAGGTTACAAACCTCGCGCCGCGATTAAATCGCTCCTAAATTGAACAAATTTCAATCCACAAAGGCCAACACGCCCCAGTGTCTACGCGCGATATAGGCGTTTGGATCGTTGTAGTTGCAATCTTGTGTCGAATGGTTGCGAATTCAAGGGAATTTTAGATAAAAGTTAGTAAGACGTAAAAAGGCCAAGCAAATGCTTGGCCTTTCAATTTTTTAAATTTAGTGATTTAAATTATTCAGGGGCAACTTCAAGCGTTGTAAATAATGCATAACGTCCTGCATCTACGCCTTCTTCATTTACGGTAACCTTGTTAGAGGTTTCGATTAGGTATAGGCCTGGTTCTTTCCACGTAATTGTAAACATACCTTCTTTATCGGTCGTTACTTTTACTTCGCCACGGTCGTTACGGTAGCGTGTGTCGCCTTTTAAAATACTTACTTCAATGCCTTCACCAGCAGATTTACCATCTTGTAAAAGCTGAAACTTAGCGCTTTCACCTACAAATAAATCGTTTGGATGCGTTGGGCCACTAAGCTCTAAGCCTAAGCCTAACTGTGCAGGCTTTGAGGTGCCATTTCGGCTTACAAATGTATCTACCGTTGAAACAACCTTCGTTGTAGTTACATCTTTTGCATTGCTAGGTAACTTAGCGTCTGTTTTTTTACCAAATACGCGCTTGCGCTTACCTTCTTCGTTTTTATAGAAGGTCATGTACATTGGCTTTTGGGTCATTGCAATGTGGTAAGTGCCTTGCTCTGTTAAGTTTACCGCAGCTGAGCTTTTACGTTTTAAGTAATAAGCACGGATCGTTTCAGATACTGGCTCACCATTAGGCGCAAGTGCCATTAATAACGTATCGTCGTACTCGGCGCCTTTTTCTTTAGGTTTAAAGGCTTTGTCTGGTGCAAAAATTTCGTTTGAAATGCTTGCGTCAATCATTACGTAATGCGCTTTATCGCCTGATAAAGATGTATGCGAAGGTAGTAACCAACGTCCGTGTGCACTCGCTGAAGTTGACACTAAAGCAGA
Source organism: Pseudoalteromonas sp. SWXJ133 (assembly GCF_015864365.1). Lineage (NCBI taxonomy): Bacteria > Pseudomonadati > Pseudomonadota > Gammaproteobacteria > Alteromonadales > Pseudoalteromonadaceae > Pseudoalteromonas > Pseudoalteromonas sp. SWXJ133. Next base: position 63,246 of record NZ_JADYXJ010000026.1, on the reverse strand, counting down.
TAAGCTCAATGCGCCGATTAATGTAGTTTTTAATAAATTAATTTTCATTGTATTTCCTTAAATTTAAATGATTAAGTAGCAGCTACTTAGTGCTTACAGTGACGAAACTTTGTGAAAACTCGTTTTTACCATCAATTGTAATTTTTCCCGACTTTGTTAAATCAAGCTCAACACGGGTGTAGTCTCTGCCGCCTTCTTCGCGTACAACTTCAATATTAAGTAAGTATTTACCTGGTTTTACTGGGTTACCGTCTAAATCATTACCTTGCCAATTTATAGTGTAAGTACCCGCGCGCTTTGTTGCGCCGCTAATGCCGTCAAAGTTGGCATCGCTTTTACCGGCTTTACGCCACCATTGGCGTAAGTCTTTAAACCATTCTGCTTTTTGTACCCAAAGTGCAAGCGTTGTAACGTGTTTGCGCTCTGGTGTTTCAAGCCAAACTGCAACGTATGGGCGGTGATACGGTTGTACTTCTAAGTCTGGAAGCGTTAATTCAACCTCTAGCTGTGGTGTTTGTGCATGCGCTGTTGTTTGAAAAAACGCAGCTACAAGCAGTAATGCGGCGCTTATAAATAATTTAAATTTAACCATTAAGACACTCCTTTTATTTGTGGAACCCAACATAAATAAATAACCAGTGGAGTTGCGACTCCTAGTAAGGTTATCCATATTCCTGCTAAGCGTTTTTTTCTATTTTGAAACAAAATAATCATGCCGGTGATGGCAAATAAAATCATTAGTACGGCAGATATATCAATCACCCAACTCCATACTTCACCACTGTGGCGGCCTTTATGTAAGTCGCCAATAAGGCTTAAAAAGCCTCCTGTTTGGTAATCTAGGTTTAACTCGCCGGTTGTAAAGTCGAGCTCTGCGTAGGCAAATCCTGCAGGCAGTGGGTAGTCGAGCATTACTAGCGCGTCTTCTTTTTCCCACTCAATGCTTTTTACTTTTGTAAGTGCATATTGCTCAGCTAAGTAAGCTTCTATTTCTGGGTAAAGCGTTGGCAGCGTATTTAGCTGTTCATTTGCTTTAGTAACTAGCTCTACTGGAATTGTTGCAGTTACTTGACCGTTATTTTTATCATTTTTAAGCCAATCAACGTGATTAAGCACAATGCCGCTAACGCAAAATAAAATAAGCAAAAAAAACAAAGCTGTAGAAATATAAATATGTAGAGCTCGGCTTGTACTATACAAAGCCCGCTTATTAATAAACGACATAAAAACAGTAAATAAATTAAATTTACAACATGATAATGATTTGCATTAGCTATTACAAATTTACTTACTTATCTTTACATAAAAACTTTAAAACAAAGGTGGTATGCAGGTAAAAAATGAATATTTAATGCTTAGGAGGGCTGGAGGGTCTTAAAATAAGGTAAATCATTACCGATACTTCTATTACTGCAACGAGATAAATAACCCAAATAGGGGCGGCTGAGTACAGTAAAAATATAAATCCAATTAACATGCCAATGGCGGCGTAGCATTTGGCTTTAACAGGCACTACTTTATGAGCTTGCCACTGCTGCAGAGTTACACCGTAACGAGGGTGGTTTAACAGCCATTGTTCAAGCGCGGGTGATGAGCGAGTAAAGCAGGTGAGCGCTAAAATAAAAAATATAGTGGTAGGCATGACCGGTAACACAATGCCAATAATACCCAAGGCTACAAGTATTAAGCCAAGCGCTTTAAACCATAAGTTTTTATAACAAATAAACACTGCTTTTATATTCACTTAGGCTCTTTTTAGGCGTGTTATGGTATCTCTAATTGTAGGCTAAATAGCTATTAATTCGAAGCTTAAAATCAATAAAAAAGGGCAAACTAAGTTTGCCCTTTTAAAAATAAATGCGGTTAACAGTTTAGAAGTAGTAACCAATATTTATGTTGAAGCGACGTTCTGTATCGCCATCACCAATAATTGTTCCGCCAATAAATGGCTGGTTACGTGCTTGAATAAAGTCGAAGTAACTAAAGAAACCACCTGCAGCAACACTCATACCTGTTACGTTCATCCATGTATCTGCGCTGTCGTCAGACTTGTCATAAATAATGCCGTAATCGTTGTAAAATTGAATGTCGGTAACTGGGCCCCAATCAAGCGAGTAATTATAAGCAACGTTAAAGTTAGTCATAGTTGCTTCGCTAGATACAGTATCGTAATAATTATATGCGCCAACAACAAAGCGGTCGTTACTGTCGTCTAGGTCGTAGTCGTATTCACCGTGTTGAAATTGGATATTCCAGTTGTTAATTGTGCTATCAACATGAAGTGCCCATGCACCGTAGTTACCTGCACGGTCGTTACCGTCATGTAAGCCACCACTTAATAGTGATACACCCACATCGGTAGTTACGTTTTTGCTGTGCTCAATTTGATACGTCGCACGCCCGGCAAACGTATTGTATTCACCAATATTGTTACCTTCAGTAATCCCAGCTTCAGAATCATAAGTACCACTTCCAACTATATCGTAAGAGTAACGCTTGCTTTTATCGGAACCACCGTCTACTCCACCTAGCTCATCATTTTTGAAAAAGCCTAGGTCTAGCTTCCAGTTATCTTTAAGTTTACGTTTTACTACTACACCTAAATCAAAGTCGTCTTCTAGGCCTACGTAATAGTTAGTACTGAAAAAGTAGCTGTGTGAGTTATATGGGCCATTACCAAAAGGCACGGGTGCAATACCTGCTTGTCCTTCCCAGCCATCTGCAAACTCGTAACCTAAGTAAGCATATTTAACAACGGTCATATAATCGTAAAAACGTACTTCACCGTTCAGTGAAATATCGTTAATTTCACCAGATACATTTATACGGAAAATATCAAAATCAAAATCGCCACCGCGATCTTGGGTATCTTCATCGTATGTGTTGGTGCTGTAATTAAAGCGTATTGCTCCACCAACTTTAATGCCTTCATCTTTTTTCTCAGGTTCAGCTGCGGCAACTTCAACTACTTTTTGATCAGATTTTTTACTGATGTTTGCAACTTGTTGTTCGTGCTGCTTATTAATTTGCTGTTGTTTTGTTTTTTCATCAGCTAACTTATTTTCAAGCAATTGCATTTGTTGCTTTAGCTGTTTAAGTTGGCTTTGTAGTGTGTCTAGATCATCAGACGCATAAGAAGTGCTTGTAACACCACCTAGGACTAGTGCTAGTGTTAATTTTGAGAGTTTAGTCATAATAGCCGCTCTGCTTGTGATTAAAAAATAAAAAATTCAAGACGTCAGAAAACGCCTTACGTTTAGAGTAAGTACAAAACTATGTGTTTTTTTTATTGTTTATTCTTTAGGAGCTTGAGTAAGTGCACCAACTTCTAGAAGGGGCGATGCATCTAATTTATCTGCATCCATCATCGCGGCTACACGCTGCATTGATGAGAGTAAAAGGCTCTGTTCCCACTCAGCAAGCGCAGAAAACTTTTCAATAAAGTGTTCTTGCAATGGCTGAGGTGCTTTATCAAGTAACTCTTTTCCTTTCTCGGTGAGGTATAAGCTCACTCTGCGTTTATCCATTTGACTGCGTACGCGTGTTACTAAGTTTCTGCTTTCTATTCTGTCGAGAATATTGGTGACCGTTGCTGGGCTTAAATTTACGTTTTGAGCAATACGGCTCGCCGTTATTCCATCGGTTTTTTTAACTTCTTGCATTATAAGCAATTGTGGGCCAGTTAAACCCGAAGTTTTATTTAGCTGCTTAGAATGTAAGTCAATCGCGCGGATCACTTTACGTAAAGAAACCAATAACTCGTCATATTTTTGCATTTGCTTATCTCATCGATGGGGCGGTAGTTTGCCGTAATCGCGAAATGTTACACATCAAATAAATTGAATTCAAACAATATATTGCACATTAGGCCGCTTTTGTTGGTTTTTAATAGTTAGAGCAGTAACTAATGTAAAATTATATTGTTTAAATTATAGTAAATTTTCTTAGCATCTTGTATGCATTAAGTTGCGCACAGTACGTATGTTGTGAATAATTGGCAAGTCTTATTGTATAGACTTTAGTATTATTCATTTACAGCTGTTATTACAAAGTAATTGTTTGTGAGTTTACTGTGTATGTATTAATCGGCAATGAACAAATTCAGCAATCAATATTTAATATCAATAGCGTATACTTTAAGCATGCATTATTGTTTCTGCACAAATATTAAAAATCTTTAGTATCAGTATTATAGGGGAAGGTATGAAATTATCGCCATCAGTTAGCATTGAGCAAAGCGAATCCGGTCTTGAGTTTATTAAAATAGCTAGCTCAAAGTGCGACGCAAAAATATTTTTGCAAGGTGGGCAAATTACCGAGTTTATCCCTAAAAATAATAAGCCACTTATTTGGGTTTCACAAGACGAAACTTATCAAGAAGGGGCAAGTATTCGAGGTGGTATTCCTATTTGTTGGCCGTGGTTTGGTACACACGCTAATGATGGCTGGCCTGCCCATGGTTTTGCTCGCACAAGCGTTTGGCAAGCTGATGAAGTACACGAATCTGATGAGCAAATTACAGTTAGTTTAAAGCTACCCATGAAGCTTGTTAATACAACGTATTGGCCACATCAGTCAGCATTAAAAGTTGAGTTTGTATTAAGCGATAAATTACAGGTTCGCTTAACTACCACTAACTTAGGAAGTGTGCCATTTAGCTTTACTCAAGCGCTGCATACCTATTTTCCTACATCAGACATTACAAATACCCATGTAGATGGTTTGCAAGGCGCGCAATATATTGAGTTTAGTGAAGGACCATTTGTACAAAATGATGTTGTAAGCTTTAATCGCGAAACCGATATGGTTTATACACAAGCAAATACAATGCAAACTATTAATACACCAGAAGGTGTTATTAATGTGAGCCGCGAAAACTCAAGTTCGTGTGTACTGTGGAACCCATGGATAGAAAAATCAAAACGCTTATCTAACTTTGCTGATGATGAATATAAAACAATGCTCTGCTTAGAGGCTGCTAATGTACTGACAGATAAAGTAACGCTTGAGCCAAAACAAAGTCACACCTTAATAACCACCATTAGTTGGTAAGCTAGCCATAATTAAAAGCAGGAATAGGGACAAATAGTGTTTAACAATCAACAAATAATGGATTTACCAAAGCATAGTGATATTAGCTTTAAGCCATTGGCTGATAGAGCCTTATTACATACACAGCTTAGCTCGCTTCTGTTTTATATACCGCTAATTGGAGCGCTTATTGCTGTTTGTTATTTTAATGAAGCCTTTGCTAATAATGCGCAAACGTATTTGCTAATTGGTATGCCTATTTTGGTTGCCGTATCTATGGCGTACAACATGATAAGTGTGAGGTTACGAGGTTTTGCAGTGCGAAATCATGACATTGCTTTTAAAAAAGGCGTTATTTGGCAACAAGTGACGGTATTACCTTTAGCGCGTGTACAGCATATGGAAATACACCAAGGGCCAATAGAGCGAAAACTTAGCCTTGCGAGTATTAAATTATTTAGCGCTGGCGGTGTAAGTGCCGATTTACAAATTAGTGGGCTAACCCATGATGATTGTAAAAATATGCGCCAATTTGTACAAAACTACCGCCAAGACGACGCAACTACTCAGGCAGCTTTAGTCGATGAGTAATACAACTATCGAAGATAAAGCGAGCCCTATTTACTGGCAGAAAGTATCGCCCTGGGCACTTTTATACTTTGTTGTGCACTTTAGTGTGCGCTTTGTAAAAGATGGCCTTTTAAACTTACTGCCTATGCTTGTCGTGTTTGTTACTCAAGTAGAAAATAAGTTGTTTTGGGCGCAGGTTGCAGGTGGGATTGCGCTAATTTCGTTGCTTATTTACTCATTTTTATATTATTTAAATTTTAAGTTTTGTATTAGTAGCGACAACGAAATATTGCTTAACAAAGGTGTATTTAAAAAAGAGCGACTTACGCTTAAATTTGGCCGTGTGCAAAACGTTAATATTGCCGAGCCGTTTTATTTTACCCCCGTAAACTTAGTTAATTGTATTTTTGATGCTGCTGGCAGTGTGTCACAAGAAGTTGTTTTACCTGGCGTCACTAAAGATTACGCACAGCAAATGCGTAAACAAATATTTGATTTTAAAGCGCAGCAACAAGAAGAAGCACAAAATACTGAACAAAGCGAAACAGACATTATCGAAAACAGCCTAAGCATTAGCAATAAAGAAATAGCTAAATTTGGTTTAATGTCGAATATGGCTATTTTAGCAATCGCTGCTTTGGCCCCTTTTATAAACTTGATTATCGATTTTTTAGAGAAGCAAATTATTGCGAAAGTAGAAGGCTTTTACCAACAAGAGCTTGGTATGCTGGCAAGTGCTGCTACCTTTGCAATGATCACCTTAATTATTTTGTTAGTTTTGGTGGCTGTGATGCTATCGGTGGCTATGTCGCTTATTCGTTTTTATAACTTTGAGCTTTATTTTAAAGGTCAAAAGTTTAAACGTATTGCTGGCTTGTTAGAGCGCCATCAGCTTTCGATGAGCATGGATAAAGTACAGTCTATTGTTATTAAGCAAAACCTAATGGGGCGATTACTAAAGCGATTTACCGTTGAGTGCTTGCAAGCAAGTAGCGGCGGAATAGCAGCCGGTGTTGCGGCTAAAAAAAATAAACAAACTTTAGTATTACCTGTATTAAATAGCGAACAAGTTGATAGTGTATGCCAATGGATTTACCCGTGGTTTAATAGTAAAAAACTCGCTTTTAAGCGCGCAGAGCGAGCGCTTTTGTATAAAAATCTAGGCTTTTATTCATTGTTACCCAGTGCATTAGTGTTTGGCTTTTGTTTTATTGCTGATATTAATACTTTGATAAGCCTTGGTGTTTTGGTGGTGTTTTCTGGCTTGGTAACTTTGTCGTATCAGCGTTATGGTTATTACATGCATGAGGATAATGGTCGATTTTACATGGTTGTACGCAAAGGTATGATTGGCGTTCATTACCGTGTTTTTGAGCTTTATAAAGCGCAAAGTGCGCGCAGTATAAGTATGTACTTAATGAGGAAATCAGGCTTAAAAAGCCTGTATATACAACTTGCTTCAGGGTTTGCATTTATGCCCTACATAAAGCAGCAAGATGCTGACTTTATAATTGATTTTACAATTAAGCAGATTGAGTCAGATACTCGCAGCTGGATGTAATACCTCCTCATTAAAAATAACGCCACCAGAGGTTGAAGATGTCATAGTAAAGCTAAATGGTAGACGAGTAAAAACTTACAGAGTAAGACATCAGCCAAATCAATGGCTGAGTATATGCAAACTTATTTACGTTAGGCGGATTAAGCATTAAAGAAAGTATGCGATGGCTTTATTACAAGCAACATCAACTCGACGACACCGTATAAGCACAAATTTACGACATAAAATACTAGGTGAGTTTAGCTTTGGGTGGGGTCTGCAGGTGTTGTAAATGACTTAACGTTTAACAGGGGACTGTCGTGATTAGAAGGTGGCAGTTTTGAAGATAGAATACGAGCTTGGCAAAGCTTTTATTGTTTACTTTACAATTATTAAATTAATGATGATTTAAGCTAAGTTACTTCTCCACCTGTAAGGACGGTAACTTAGCCTAAAACCCTGATTGCTCTATAATCAATCGCTTACAGTGCAATGTCTACTTAAACGATTTTTTTGTGATTGTTTTTTACGTTTTCGGCGAGTAAACCATAAGTAAAAACCAGTACCTGCTAGCCACACTGGGCTTAAACCAATTACGCACCACAGTATTTTACTTATTAGCCCTGCAAAGTAGCCAAAATGAAGCTTTCTAAAGCTATCAATTACCTGCCAGCCAACGCCTACTTCGCGAATATCCCAGTTAGCTATGTGCTCGCCTGTTAGCTTGTTATAGCTAACCGTATTGGCATACTCACTAGCAAGTGGGTTGGCGGTATCGACTTCGCCGAACAAGGTAATGTTTTCGTCAGGCTCGAGTGGCATAACTAAAAACGTGCCGTTAAAAGTGGGTATTTGTTTTTTGCTGTCATCAAGTATGTGTTGAAACGAAATATCGCTACTGTGTAGGTTTTTGGTTAGTACAAAGTGCTCTTCCTCTGCGTGTTCAATAACTTCGTGATACCACACCGCCCAGTTAAAGTAGCCACCTGTGATAGCTAAAAGAATAATGATGGGAGATCCTATAACCCCCGTCATTTTATGAATGTCGCTAAGTACAATTTGCAGTGTTGAACGCCAGCGCACACTAAATAGACGCTGCCAAAATTTACGATAAATAATAAGCCCAGTAATACCTAATACCAATAAAAACAGGGCAAAAAAGAAGCCTAGTACAGTGCCTGTTTGCCCTGGCAGGTTTTTAAAGTCGTTCAGTAAAAAAGTGTAATGTAGTTCTAAAAACCAATCGGTAAAATAATGGCTGGTACCAACAGGTTCAGACAAAATGTCACCCGTATACTGGTTTAAATGAAACTTATACCATTGCTCTGTGCCGCGTTTGACTAAGTAAACCCGATCAGCTGTATCATCGTTAAAAATCTCCCAACTACCTACTACATATTCAGGGTAAGCATGCTCTGTTTTGGCAATTAACGTGTCGATTGGCATGCGCTCTGGCAGTGCATTTACAACAAAGTGGCTGCTTGGCATAAGTAAGCCATCTATTTCACTTTTAAAAACTAATACGCTCCCTGTAATACTAATAACAATCAATGGAATGATAGCTATTAGAGCGATCCAACTGTGAATTTTAAAAAGAGTTTTTCTCATAGGTAGTTTTATATACAGCAGTTAATGACTTGCGCATGATAACAACTATCATTTTTATTTAACAGTTTGGCGGTGAGGCTTTCTATTAAACCGGTAAACCGTGAACTTAATTCTACGGTTTTTGTATACCTAGCTTGCCAGTACCTAAAACAAGAATGTCTTATTTAGTTGAGTTAAATTTACGCGGCTCTACAATGCCGCGCTCATAGTAAAAGCCTTTTAAAACAAATGTTTATTAAATGTTTTTATTTTCGTTTTTAATTAACATTTATGTAACGAGCGAGGTTGCTTTGCCGTATTATTTGCCTATATTGTCTTCATTTATTTTGGTTTTTAGTTTTTTACCATTACTAAACAAAATTCGAAAAAATCGTAGTGTCTCAGGTTTATCACTATTGATGATGACGTTTGGGTTAGCACAAAGCCTTTATTTTATAACCTACAATATTTATTTTGAGCGTTTTTATATTGCGTTACCATTTATTGTAACCGGTGCGTTAAGCGGACTTATTTTGTATTTTTTTGCACGTTATAACGCAGCTAAACGAGAACGGGTACAGTTGTTTACTATGCTAGGTTTTTCGTTACTGCCTTTTTCACTACTTTTGAATTCAAGCCTCGATACTGCAACGGTATTAAGCGCTTTAACGTATGTTGGCCTTGTGATGAGTTCGGTACGTGTTATGCCACAAACTTATAAAACATTGCGTACGGGTAATGTAAGTAATTTAAGCGCGCGCTACTTTAGCTTGCAGTTTATTGCTGGTATTTGCGGCTTAGTTGTTGAGCTTACAACAGCGGCTCCAAGCACGGCGCACTTACTTATGTTTATTATGCTGTTGCTTACCAATGCTGTGCAATTTGGTTGTATGCAATATTATAGAATGCGGCCTGTAATGGCTTAAAGCCAAAATAAAAGTGCTAATTTAGTTTAGGTATGGCAGTTTTAAGCTATTAATCATTACAAAGTTTAAACAATGCAATTAGCTATTCATCAAATTGATGCGTTTACGAATGAGTTATTCAAAGGTAACTATGCGGCAGTGATCCCACTAGAATCGTGGTTAAGTGACGATTTAATGCTAAAGATTGGCGCTGAGAATAACGTATCTGAAACTGCTTTTACCTGCCTGCAAGACGATGGAAGTTTTGTTATTCGCTGGTTTTCGCCCTTAATGGAAATCGACTTTTGTGGTCACGCCACACTTGCGGCTGCCTATGTTTTATGTGAAGAGCATAATATATCGCAAATTCGCTTTATTGCTGATGCGGTGGGCGAGCTAATCGTTAATAAAAACGCTGATGGCAGCTTTGCAATGACCTTTCCAAAACAAGCACCGGTTGAAGTGCAAAATGTGCCTCAGCAACTGCTTGATGGCCTGTCTATACAACCGAGTAAAGTGCTTAAAAATCGCCAAGCCTACTTTGTTATTTATGAAAACGCCGATCAAATACTTGAATTAAAAACTAGCTCAGAGCTTTTAAAAACGCTTTATCCACTTGATGTAGTGGCCACTGCTGCAAGTGCTGAATATGATTTTATATCTCGTTATTTTTGGCCTGCAAGCGGTGGCGACGAAGATTATGCAACAGGCTCTATTCATACTGGCTTGGCACCTTACTGGGCGCAGCAATTGGGTAAAACTACGTTAAGCGCTTATCAGGCTTCAAGCAGAGGCGGGTATTTACTATGTGAAGTGGGTGATACAACCGTCACCTTAACGGGGCATGCTGTAAGGTATTTAAAAGGCACTATTTATATTTAATTAGGAACTTTATATTTGACAAGGAACAAGGTTTAATTATTCATTTCAAAATCATACCAACGGCTTGTTTTTTATTATTATACTAGTCGTTTTCTTAAGCTACTTCCTTTATTTTATCTATTAATATACGCATTTGTAACAGTTGCTTACAAATGTCACCTTAATGTTTCATATGGCTCTGGTATTATGACGTTAATAGAATTTTGGGGATAATAGGATATGCAAACAAATTCACTTAGATGGGTTTTTCCATTTGTAGCACTAGTTGTTGGTGTTGTTGGCTTTATGGGAATAAATGCCATTGCACAAGAGCCAGAAAAAAAAGAAGTTATTGATACTCGTCCAACAGTGCAAGTTGAGCCAGTGGCTGCAAACGATCATCAAGTTATTATTAATAGCTACGGTGAAGTAAAGCCTCTTGAAAGTACACAGCTTTCGGCGCAGGTGTCGGGTGAAGTGTTAAGTTGGCATCCTAATTTTGTAGCCGGCGGCATCGTTGCTCGCGGTGAAACGTTATTCACTATCGAAAAAGACAACTACGAAGCAGCAGTACTTGTTGCAGAGGCAGAAATTGCTCGTGCACAAGCAGGCTTAATTGAAGAGCAGGCCCAAGCTCAAGTAGCCGCAGATGAAGCAAAGCGTTTTCCAAGTAAAGCGCGTACCGACTTATTTTTACGTAAGCCTCAAGTGTTAAGTGCGCAGGCATCTGTAAAGTCGGCGCAAGCTGCATTAAAACGTGCACAACGTGACTTAGATAATTGTGAAGTAACAGCCCCTTACGATGCATTGGTTATTAGCCGAAATGTAGGTGTTGGCCAATATGTCACTATGGGTTCGCAAGTTGCTGAACTAAATAATATTGAAACTGCTGAAGTGATTATTCCTATCGCAGGATTCGACAGCGTTTTTTTACCAGAGCGTATTAAAGGTATTACTGCAACGATTATTCAAAAAGGACTAAACAGCTTTACCCGTGAAGGCGTGATTGACCGCGACCTAGGGATTGTTGATAACGCTACGCGTATGAGTAGTTTAGTGGTGCGTATTGAAGACCCATACGGCTTAAAAACAAAACAGCCTATCATCAAGTTTGGTAGTTACGTACAGGTAAATTTTGCAGGAGCAATGCTTAATAACATTTACCGTTTACCGCAAGCTTTAGTAAATAACCAAACTGTGTGGGTAGTGAACGAGAACCAAGAGCTAGAGCCACGCAAAGTAACTGTTATTCGTGAAGAAGGTGAGTATTTTTACATTAGTGATGGTTTGCAAGCAGATGATAAGTTGGTGATTACTTTGCCAGAATATCCGCAAAAAGGCATGGCTGTAAAAATTGCGGGCCTTCAAAATACTAAAAATACAGAGGCACTTGAAAATGCTTCCACTGAAAAATTATAAAGGTAGGCTGAGTTATGAGTAACACTGAACTACCAAATACAGCGCCTAACGCTGAAAAACAAACCGGTATTATTGCTTACTTCGCTAATAACTCCGTTGCTGCCAACCTAATGATGATTTTTATTGTGGTGATGGGAATTATTAGCTTTCTAAATATCCAACGCCAAATGTTTCCTAATGTAGAGATTAACTACATTAATATTGAGGCTAATTACCCCGGTGCCTCTCCTCAGGAAATAGAAGAAAGCATACTTATAAAAATTGAAGAGTCGCTAAAAGATGTGACCGAAATTAAAAAAGGTGTGTACAGAGCATTTAGAAATGGCGGTAGAGCAAGTCTTGAAATTAATACTGATGTAGAGCTGACCGATATACTCGATAAAGTTAAATTACGGGTTGATGGTATAGCAACGTTCCCAGCCGGTATGGAACCGGTCACCATAAGTCAAGTTGAGTTTAGGCAAGATGTTATAGGTATGACGCTCGTTGCTGACTTACCGCTAACTGAGCTTAAGCCTATAGCAAACCAAATAGAAGATGAGTTACTACAGCTATCTAACGTGTCGTTAGTGGTAAACGATGTTCCTCTTGATGAAATAGCAATTGAAATCGAACCCGATACGCTGCGTCAATATAACCTAACCCTTAGTGATGTAATGAATGCAGTGCGTCGTTACTCAGCTAACTTTTCGGCGGGGCAGCTAAAAACAGACGCAGGTGTTATTTCTGTTCGCGTCGAAAATCAGTTTTACTCTGGTGAAGAATTTAGGAAAATACCGGTAAAAATAGGGGCTAATGGCGCTAAAGTGTTACTGCAAGATATTGCCGTGATTAAAGATCAGTTCACTGAAGGTGAGCGTTACTTTAAATTCAATGGTGAAAATGCAGTTTATATATCGGTAAAAGCGACCGAAGAGCAAAGTATTATCCCAGTTGCTGATTCAGTAAAAGCATTTATAGAATTAAAAAATAAAGAGCTACCGCTGGGGGTTCGTTTAGAGCCATTAATGGATATGACGTACTACTTAAATGCTCGCTTAGACATGATGGTTACAAACCTTATTCAGGGTGCTGTTTTGGTTGCAATTATGCTGTCAATCTTTTTACGCTTTAAGTTGGCATTATGGGTAATGATTGGCTTACCAGTGTGCTTTTTGGGCGCAATGATGATGATGCCACTGTTTGGTGTAACCATTAATATTTTATCACTTTTTGCTTTTATTATGGTGCTAGGGATTGTGGTGGACGACGCCATTGTCATAGGCGAAAGTGCCTACACCGAAATAGAGAAAAAAGGCGGCGGTGTTGTTAATGTGGTTAATGGCGCAAAACGCGTAGCAACCCCCGCAACTTTTGGTGTACTAACTACCATTGCAGTATTTGCTCCATTTACGTTATCTACAGGTCCAGAAAGTGCCTTCTTTTATGGTATAGCTGTGGTGGTAATGCTGTGTTTGGTATTTAGTTTGATTGAATCAAAGTTGATATTGCCTGCCCATATTGCCCACACTCATTTTTCACCAATAAAAGAGGGGGGCTGGCGAGATCGGTTTAATACGCGATTTTTTGGTTTTGTAAATGGCCCATATAAGCGCTTTGTTGTACGTTGTGTTGAATGGCGTTGGTCAGTATTATTTTCATTTATCGCCCTATTGATCGTAACCTTTGCTTTGATCTCATCAAATCAAGTTCGTACTGGGTTTATGCCAAAAATCCCGCATGACTACCCACAAATAAATCTAGAAATGAATGACAATGTATCAGACATACAAACAATAAATGCTATTCGCGAAATAGAGGCGATGGTGATTGCGATTGATGAAGATACCGAGCGCAAATATGGTCAAAAGCTCATAAGAGATATTTTAGTCTATAACCAAGGGCGCACCGAAGCCCAAGTGCTTGTACCTCTTGTTGATGAAAGTGTACGGCCTTATAACGCATTTGAATTATCACGCCGTTGGCGCGAAGCCATGCCTGATATTGCCGGTGTTAAATCATTAACCATTTATGATGATGTAAATGGAGGGGGAAGTGACGGCGAATTTGGTTATTTATTATATGGCTCAGATATTGATACATTGAATGATGCTGGTCGTCGCTTTATAGAATTGCTGCAACAGCAAGAAGGTTTGTTTGATATTAGCTCAACAATAGACCCTGCAAGTAAAGAAGTGCAAATGAGCCTAAAACCGGTCGCTTACGACTTAGGTTTAGACTTAGCTTCTATTGCAAATCAAGTGGGTGCTAGTTTTTATGGTGGTGAGGCTCAACGTGTTATTCGCCGAGGCGAGGAAGTACGTGTAATGGTGCGTTACCCTAAACTGACTCGAGAGGCATTTTCGTCACTTAAGCATGCGGTTGTTACTACCCCGCAGGGCCGTGAAGTACTGCTTGGTGATGTAGTTGAACTTACTGAAACACCAGGTATTAGTTATATCCGCCGTGAAGGGGGCTATCGTACTGTGTATGTTTATGGAAACATAGATGAAGAAGTGATCGAGCCAAACGAAGTTGTAGATCAAATTAAAGAAGAGCTACTACCACAACTTAAAGAAGAATATCCAAGTGTTAAGTCAGAACTTGGTGGCGCCATTGAAGAGCAACAAGATCAGGCTAATCAGCAGAAGATGTTTTTCTTCGGCGGTATGATTTTGGTGTATATTTTATTAGCCGTACCCCTCAAGAGTTATGCGCAACCACTTATTGTTATGTCGGTGATTCCATTTAGCTTAACGGGAGCAATATGGGGGCATTACTGGTTTGGTTTGGATATAACTTTAATGTCTGGCTTTGGTATTATTGCAGCAGCAGGGGTGGTTATAAACGACTCACTCGTTATGACCGATTATGTGAATCAAGCCCGTAAAACAGGTGTTAGTATTAAAAATGCTGTAATAGATGCCGGTTGTGCTCGATTCAGACCTATATTACTTACTTCAATTACTACATTTGCAGGTGTATTGCCCATTATGTTTGAAACAAGCCTGCAGGCTAAGTTTGTAATACCTATGGCGGTAGCGCTTGGTTTTGCAGTGATGTTTGCAACATTAATAACACTTATATTAGTGCCATGCTTGTACATTATATTAAGTGATATTGGTAAGGTGTTTACACGCATTTTGGGTGGGATTAGGACTGTATTTAAACGTCGCCCGCAGAAGGTTTCGCTCAATAAATAACATACGGGCCTAAATGCCGGGTACAAAAAAGCACTGAATGATTAACCGTTCAGTGCTTTTTATCATTTGTTGTTACTACATCAAGTATTAAAACAACAATAATTAATCTTTAAATTGCTTATGGCAATCTTTACAGCCTTTAGCCCATGCACCAAAAGCTTTACCAATTACGGCCTTATCGCCTGATTGAGCCGCTACTGCTAACTCATCTGCGTATTGTTGAAATGCAGTTGCTTTTTTCATAAAAGTATCGTTTTCAGACCAAACAGCAGCAAGTGCAGCTGTTTCGCCTTTATCTGTCCCTTCGTAAAACGCTTCCCATGGCATTTTTGAAAGTGCAGCAGCGTTGTTAGCACGCATTTTAAATTGCTCTGCGTCAAAAGGTACTTTACCTTTTAGCATTGCGCCCATGTCACCAATTTGCACTGAAATCATTGAAAACGCAGCTTGGCGGTATTCAATCGCGTCACTTGGTTCTTTAAATGCAGAATTTGCCGATACGCTAAGTGCACATGTAGCTAATGCTATACCTGCTAATATTTTTTTAAATTTCATAGTTTGCCCCTGTTGAGTATTATTCCTAATTTAATATCTTGTATGTAACGTCATTTTTATTCAAGCGAATACGATGGATTTAATGAAAAGTTAATCATTAATGCCTATATCGGCAAATATCATGCCTCGTCGCATGCTGCGGGTTGCTAAAAACACTTCACCTAATAACGAAATAAATGCACAAATGAGTAACGCCATGGCAGCTACAAAACAACAAGCAATGGTCACGCTTAAGTTAATTGATTGAATGTGCGACAAGAATAAAAACATGACCACAGCACATACAAGTAAGGCACTTAATACACTTAAACTAAAAGCAATATGTATAAAACGCGATCTTTTTAATAAAGCGCGCAGTTCTGTTGCTAGCGACTTATTAAAATCGTCATCTGTATTTACTTTTAATCTTCGCTCCAATAAGCGCGCTCTGTCGGTAATTCGTGCTAAGCGATTCGATAAAACACCTAAAGTTGCTGCTATACCTGTGATTAAAAATACGGGAGCAACGGCCGTTTGAATTACTTTTGCCATAGTTAAAATGTTAATTACTTCGCTATTCATATTTTTCTCAAAAGGGTTAATGTGTTTACACTCATTTACAAAGCAAAAATAAATAATACCTATTAAAAATCAATTACTTATAATTTTTTGTAACCTTTTCATACATAAGTTGTAATTTGTTTGTAATCAAGGTGTTGCTCAGGATGGGTGTAAAGTTTTATATTCTAAATACAGACCAATTACGATTGGTAATAAGTACAATAATATAAAACTCACCTCAGGGGAAATAATGTCAAATATAATAATGAGAAAAACAGCTATATCGACTGCTATTGGTTTAGCTATGATGTCATACGGTGTAGCTGCAGCACCTGATTTTTCTAAAGGGTATGCACCTGAAACTTCAAGTGTTAAAACTTACTCTCAAGATAAAACAATATCTAGAAAAGCGCGTTATATTATTCAACTTGAAGATGAACCATTAGCGACTTACAGAGGTGGTATTGTAGGGCTAGAAGCAACTTCAGCAGTTATAACTGGAGATAGTAAAGTTAAGCTATCTTCTGCACCCGCTTTAAAATACAGCAGCTACCTAAAAGCAAAGCAAAAAAGCGTAGCGCAAGTTGCAGCGTCTGTAAGTGGTGGTTCAGTATCTCATTCGTTTAGTACGCTATTTAACGGTATTGTTGTTGAAGGTGAGGAAGGTCAGCGTGGAGCGCTTGCTAAGCTTTCAGGCGTTAAAAAAGTATTTTTAGATACTGAATATCATACCTTAATGGATGCATCTATCGATGTGATCAAAGGTGTAGAAGCATGGCAGGCTTTAGGCGGCCAATCTGAAGCAGGTAAGGGCGTTAAAGTTGCTATTATTGACTCTGGTATTCGTCCAGAAAACCCCATGTTTTCAGATGTTGGTTTTGCAGCAGCAGAGTTTAGTGAAGAAGAAGCTGCTTACATTGCTGAAAACCCAGATTTCTGTCGTGTAGACGGCGGCGAAGCTGATTTTTGTAATAACAAATTAATTGTAGCGCGTGCTTTTGGCCCAACCCCTAGTGATGTGCACCCAGATGAATACATTGGATCTCCTTTAGGTTATGACGGCCACGGTACTCACGTAGCTGGTACTGCAGTTGGTAATCCTATTGAAATTACGTATCAAGATAACAACGTGTCTATCTCAGGTGTAGCTCCTGCTGCGCAGTTAATGGCTTATAAAGCGCTTTGGCATACAGCTGATGGTCGTGGTAGCGGTACAACTGTTGCACTAATGTCTGCATTAGAAGCAGCCATTAATGATGGTGCTGATGTTATTAATAACTCTTGGGGCGGCGGCGCAGGTGGTAACCCTTCTACTAGTGCCTATAGCGATTTATTCACAGCTGCGGAAGAGGCAGGTGTGGTAGTTGTTACTGCCGCTGGTAATGACGGTAATGGTGCCCAGACAATTGGTTGTCCAAGTTGTATCGAATCGGGTCTAACTGTAGCTAATACACAAACTGGTCGTTTTTTCTCACAGTCGATTGAGGTTGCCGGTGAGACCTTCATGAGTATTGAAGGTAGTAATGGTTTATTAACAGACCCTACTTCATTACCTATTATTTCTGCGCAAGTGATTGCTCCAGATAACTTTGAAGGGTGTGAAGAGTTTGCTGAAGACGTATCATTTGCTGACTCTGTAGCATTAATCTCTCGTGGTAGCTGTGCATTTTCAGCCAAAGCTGCAAATGCTGAAAAAGCAGGAGCTAAAGCTGTTATTATCCACAATAATACCCCTGGCGGAGCTATGGGTATGGCTATGGATGATGCGACTATTCCAGCATCATCAATTAGCCAAGAAGATGGGTTAGGTTTAGTTGAGTTATTAACTGAGGCTGAAGAGTCTGTCATTGCATTATTAGATCCAAGTGTTAAGCGCACAATTCAAGAGAAATTTACAGATGCAGTGAACTCCTCAAGCTCTCGTGGTCCTAACGGCGAACCTAGCTTCTTAAAACCTGATATTGCAGCTCCTGGTACAGATATTTTATCAGCATATTCTCCTGATGAAGGCGATGGTATTACTTTTAATGCGATTACTGGTACAAGTATGGCAAGCCCACATGTAGCTGGTGCTGCTGCGCTTATGAAACAGGCACACCCTGAATGGAATGCAATTCAAATTAAAACAGCTTTAATGAGCTCGTCAAAAATGGATGGCTTACATAAAGAAGACCTAGTAACGAAAGCTGATGCATTTGATGTGGGCGCGGGACGTTTAGATATGCCTAGTGCGTTAGATGCATCCCTTACATTTGGTCATGGTTCATATGCTGATCCAAGTTGTTTAAGTGTATGTAGCTTTACTAATACAGTTGAGAACATGACTGACGTGGCAGGAGAGTGGACGGCTAAGATAGTAACAGATATGGAAGGTGCTGAAATTACAGTGACTCCAAGTACTATTATGCTTGAAGCAAATGGTTCTGTTTCTACAAGTACTGACAGTGCAGGAATAAAAGCTAACGTAGCTGAATTTAACTTAGATATTGATTCTACATTTAATAGTGTGAAAGGTTGGAACTTTGGCCATGTAGTATGGACTCACACTGAAACAGGACAAGTTGCGCATTTACCATTTGCTATTTACGATAATGAAGCCACAAATAGTAGCGTATTTAGCGCAACAGTTGATGCAGACTCACTAAATTCTTCTACGCCAGCAAAGATTGGTGTGCAATTTAATAATACTTTGTTTACTGATGAGTTATCAGTAAATGTGAAGCTTGATGAAAATGCTGAACTCCTCAAAGGTGCTCCGCCTGTAGTTGAAGTAACAAATGGCGCTGGTGCAGTAACTTTAAGTGAAGACAACAAGGAGCTAACTTGGACAGGTACACTTGGTCCAAAAGAGTTTGGCATTAACAGCAGTGACCTCTTAGGCACGCTCTCTCTTGCAGACGAAGGTTTTGACCCACAATCTTGCCCTGATGGATGTGATGAGATAACGATTACCGTAGAAGCAGATTTTATTTTTGATGGTAAAGAGTACTCAGCATTTACAATCTCAGATAACGGCTTTATTGCTGTTGGCGCTGATGTAAATACATCTGGATCTTTTGCCCCTCAAGCTATGCCTAATGCAAGTGCACCAAGCGGTGTAATTGCTCCATTATGGGCTGATTTTGATTTGGCGGGTGGAACTGGTGGCGGCGATATATATGTAGCTAAATTTGAAAGTGGCTATGTTGTTGTTGAATGGCATGACGTTGAACTTTATGGAAGCACTTCTGGTGATAAGTACACTTTCCAAGTTATTTTAAAAGAAGGTACTGATGAAGTTCGCATAAACTACATTGATGTTCCAACTTTACCTTCACCTTACTCTGCAGGTGTCGAGTCTGCAGATGGTAATGTAGGTGCAATGATAGATACAGTTCCAACAGGAGCAGGTATTGGTAGTGGTTATCTAGTTGATCAGATTAAAGGCGGAACTGTTGATATTCAGTATCAAGCTTTTGCAAAAGATCGTAGCCATTACACTACTGCAGACTCAGTGGAAGTTGACGAAGAGCAAACAATTAATATTAACGTATTAGCTAACGATATGGCTGAATCTCGCTTTGTATTCGACGCGGTCGCTTCATCGGCAACAGAAAATGCGGAGTTCTCCGCGCATAAAGGTGTGAGAGTTAAGGGTAGTCTTGTAGCATCGACTGTTGAGGTTGTATCTGCACCTGCAAATGGTTCAACAACAGTTAAGGAAGATGGCACTATTGATTATACACCAAATACCCAGTTTTCTGGCGAAGATAGCTTTACATATACAGTACGTGAAGCGTCAGGTACCACCGCTGAAGAGACAACAGTATCAATAGTTGTTAATGATACAATTGCTGACCCTCAGCCAGTTACGCCAGAGCCTGAGAGCAATGGATCGTCTGGTTCACTTGCATGGTTAACGTTACTAGTAGCGCCGTTTGCATTTATGCGTCGTCGTAAACAAAAGTAATTTTATAACTTAATAGTTATATAAGGGAGTCTCGGCTCCCTTTTTACATTGCTTCACAAACTAAACAACTACAAACTCTAATTTATAGGTATATTTAACTACTTAATAAAAAATAAAAATATAACAAGGACTTTGACTGATGAAACGCAACCCATTCGCACTCGCAGCACTATCACTCGCTATTTTAAGTGGCTGTAATCAAGCCCCTGAAGAAACCAAAAAAAGTAATACACAAGTTAAAACGGTTCAAGTAGTCCAAGCTGTTGCCCCTATTGCTAAAAAAGTACCGCATGAAATGACTATTCATGGTGATACACGCATTGATGATTACTATTGGCTACGTGATGACGAGCGTAAAGCACCAGAGGTAATTAACTATTTAGAAGCTGAAAATACATACACTGATGCAATGCTTGCACATACTAAAACGCTGCAAAGTGAGTTGTTTGAAGAGCTAAAAGGGCGTATTCAAAAAGACGATGATTCGGTCCCAGTTAAAAACGGTGATTATTTTTACTCAACACAAACACGTGGCGATAACGAGTACACTACTTACTTACGCAGCAGCGATTTTGCAGGTACCGATCAGCAAGTTATTTTAGATGTAAATGAGCTTGCGAAAGGCCATGATTATTATGCAGTAAGTGGCTTAAATGTAAGCCCGAATGGCAATTTAATGGCTTATGGCGAAGATACTGTTAGCCGTCGTATTTATAGTATAAAAATAAAAGATTTAACAACCGGTAAATTACTCGAAGACACGCTCGAGGGCACTAACGGTGGCATTGTGTGGGCAAACGATAATAGAACGGTTTACTACATTAAAAAAGATTTACAAACTTTATTAGGTTACCAAGTTTATCGTCATACATTAGGCACACCACAAGCTGATGACGAGCTAATTTACGAAGAAACTGATACCAGTTACTACATGGGTATGAGTAAAAGCAAAGATGAGTCAGAGATTTATATTTGGCACAGCAGCACGGCTGCATCAGGCGTATCTGTATTAAGTGCTGATGATACTAAGGCAATGCCTAAACGCTTAATTGAGCGCGAAGCAGGGCTTGAATATGATATTTCGAAGCTAGGGAATACTTACTACATTGTAACTAACTTAAATGCTGTAAATTTTCAGCTGATGAAAGTTGATATTGATAAAGCAGGCGACAAGGCTAATTGGCAAAGTGTGATCCCTGCGCGCGATGATATTAAACTCGAAGGCATTGATTTATTTAATAACTACTTAGTTTACCAAGAACGTGAAATGGGCCAATCAAAGTTGATTGCGCGTGATTTTAAAACAGGTAAAGAGTTACCACTGAGCTTTAACGATAGCGCTTATACAATTGGTACTTATGGCAATAACGATATAGATAGCAGCACGTTACGTGTTTACTACACAAGCATGACCACTCCAAGCTCATCGTACGATGTAGATTTAGCGACTGGCGATAAAACGCTTCTTAAGCAACAGGTTGTGTTAGGTGATTTTGATGCTGACAATTACGCGTCAGAGCGTATTTTTGTAACAGCACGTGATGGCATAAAAGTACCGGTAAGCTTAGTTTACCGTAAAGATGCGTTTAAAAAAGATGGCACTAACCCGCTACTGCAATATGGTTACGGTTCTTATGGCGCTACCATGGATCCAACGTTCTCAAGCTCACGTTTGAGCTTGTTAGACCGTGGCTTTGTATTTGCAATTGCCCATGTACGTGGATCGCAAATGCTAGGTCGTCCTTGGTACGAAGACGGCAAGCTACTAACTAAAAAGAATACATTTAACGACTTTGTTGACGTAACTAAAGCACTGGTTTCTCAAAAGTATGGCGCAAAAGATGAAATATTTGCGTTAGGCGGCAGTGCTGGTGGCTTATTAATGGGCGCAGTAGCAAACCAAGCGCCTGAGCTTTATAAAGGCATGGTTGCTGCGGTACCGTTTGTAGATGTAGTAACAACGATGCTTGATGCGAGCATTCCGCTTACAACAAATGAATACGGCGAATGGGGTAATCCGAACGAAAAAGCGTATTACGATTACATGCTGTCTTACTCGCCATACGACCAAGTAACTAAGCAAGCATATCCTAATATGCTAGTTACGACTGGTTTGCACGATTCACAAGTTCAATACTTTGAGCCTGCAAAATGGGTTGCTAAGCTGCGTGACTATAAAACTGATGACAATAAGTTACTGTTTAAAATAGATATGGAAGCAGGGCACGGCGGCGCATCGGGTCGCTTTAAACGCTTAGAAGATACCGCGCTAAACTATGCATTTATGCTTGATTTAGCGGGTATTAAAAAGTAATTAATTTATATATTTAAAATAAACAAAAAAATGTAAGGTGCTTTTTAAGAAAGCACCTTTTTTTGTGGCAAGTTAAAGCTAAACATAGTGCCTTTACCAATTTCACTTTGTACGTAAATTTCGCTATCCATCAGTTTTAATAACCCTCTGCAAATAGCCAATCCTAAACCACCTTGCTGGCGCCCTTCCTTATTAGAATTACTTGCTTGGTAGTGCGGATCAAAAATAGCATTCAGCTCATCTTCTTTTATGCCTACGCCCGTGTCTGATACATGCACAAATAGTTGATTATCGTCACTGCGTTTTACATGTACTGCAATGCTGCCGCCGCGAGGGGTATGCCTAATTGCATTATCAATTAAGTTACTTAACACGCGCTCTAATTTAGCTATATCGGCAACCACAGGAAAATCACAAATCGCAGGTTCTACCGACAAACTAATGCCTTTTTTATCAACGGCTAAACTAAATTTTGCCATGCAATCGTAAATGAGTTCACCTAAATTAAAGGTTTCTTTATTTATACTTATTTCGCCATTTTCTAAGTGAGCAAGTTCAAATATTTGTTCTATGAGTAGCTTTAATTGCCCACAATTATTAAGCGATACCTGTAAGTATTCTTGTTGCTCTTGTTTACTTAGCTGCTCGCCCGACTGATTTAATACTTCTAAAAACCCCTGCAGTGAAGCAAGTGGTGTACGTAGGTCGTGCGATAAGTGAGTTAGTAACTCTTTGCGTTGTTTATCGCCTTGTTCAAGCGCTTTAAACTGCTCGTTAATACGCGTTAGCATGGCTTGAATACTTCGCCCTAAACTATGCACTTCGTTACTTTTTTGCGTTGAATAGTTACTTAGCTTGGTGTCGGTAAGGCTGTAGTTAGCGGCTTCAATATTACTAACATCGCGTGCTAATCGCTGAATTGGGTTGGTAAAAAAACGTAGTAAAATGAGCATCGCAATAAATAAAAATGCGAGTGCAGAGCCAAGCCATAAAGCAGCTAGCCATAACTTATCATTATTTTTTACAGTGCTTAGTGAGGTATCGTAAGCCTCACCACCAATAATTACATATAAATAACCTTGTAGCTTATCTTGATTAAATACTGGCGCGGCTGAAAATATTTTTTGTTGCTCTTTATTACGAGGATTATCACCATAAATAGGTGCAGCGCTTGGGTTGTTAATCAACTCTTTTAAAGGCGTTAAACTAATATGCGTACGTTTAACTTTCCCTGGCTTTGCTGAGTAAGTAAGAATTTTTCCGGTTTCGTCTACAAAATAAAATTCAAACGCAGGGCCTAATAACATCAAGGTATGAAAGAGGTTTTCAAGCGCTTTATAATCGTAAACACCTTCTTTTATTAATGGGTTATCTTGTACTAAATGTTCCGCTAACGCTAAGTGCAGATTTTGTTCGGCGTGGTGTTTTGAAGTCAGTTCTAATTGCTTGCTCCAGCCGTAAACTAGGGCGCAAATAAAACAAAAAATCACGACTAGCGATATAGCTAATTTTTGATACAAAGATAATTTCATAATAGGTGTCTTAATTGAGTTGGCTAGGGTTTAGTTTGTAACCAACACCCCAAACTGTTTCGATAATAGGCGCTTGTTGGTGTTCTTCTAGCTTGGCACGTAAGCGGTTTATATGTGAATTAACCGTATGCTCGTAACCACTGTGTTGGTAACCCCATACTTTATCGAGTAACTGCTGGCGACTAAAAACATGATTAGGATGGCGTGCAAAGTAAACGAGTAAATCAAATTCGGTGGCGGTAAGGTTAAGGGCTTGCTTGCCTAAATACACTTGGTGCGAGCTAAATTCTATATTGAGTGAGCCTACATTTAGTGTTTGTTCGCTATCAACGGGGGAGTTGTCGTTATTTTGGCCAGCGAGTAGTTGTGCTCTGTGGCGTAATTGGGTTTTTACTCTGGCTTGTAATTCGCGTGCAAAAAAGGGTTTACAAATATAATCATCGGCGCCCATTTCAAGGCCAATAACTCTGTCCATATCGCTACTAAGCGCGGTGAGTAAAATTACGGAGGTAGTTGGGTAATGCTCTTTTATTTTTCGGCATAAGCTCAAACCATCCATTTGGGGTAAGTTTATATCGAGTAAAATAAGTCCGTAGGGATGCTTAGCTATTTTTTTTAAGGCAAGTTCTGCGCTCACAACATGATCAACATGTAAGTTAAGCGACGTTAGCTGCGTGGTAATTAACTTACCTATTTCTCTGTCATCTTCTACTACTAATATTTTTTCGTGACGCATGTATTACCTCGTAAAAAGGGGGGCATCCGTGCTCCCTTACTTCCCCATTACAAGCTGGAACGTTACTGCGTGCGCGTAATTACTATTTTCGATACTGGGTTATCAAACTTATGTTCAACACCAAGTGCTGATGTAGATAATCCATCTTGATTTGAAACAATGCCTGGATGCATCGTTATTATATCGGCTGTATCGTCACGTATTTCGTTAAACCCTTCACCGCTAGCGGCAGGACCTGGCACAGTTTCAGCTGTTTCTGTATTCGCTTCAGTACCTGCATCATAAGCAACAGTGGTACGCATTAGCGAGTCACCAACTTCTAATGAAGATACATCTACAAGACTAAGACCGGTAAAAGCATCATTTGTATTCCCAAGCATTGCAGCAAATGACAAATTAAGGGTTTCCAGTGATTCAGTCGAAATAGTTACCGTGGTTGTTTCGCCTGGACCAATACCAGCTTCGGCAGAAACCGCTTCTAACGCGTTTTCAAACAATAGGTATTCATCATTCGCACCGCTTTCAGCAAGCATTTCTAAACCAACAGAAGGTGTGGTACCGAATGTCCAAGGTGCTTCATCTTCAAAAGCAATGACAGAGAGCGGTGATAAAGGCTGCCCAGCAGTTAAATTACTAAAAGTAATAGTAAACTCGCTAATTACAGGCTCTACAACAATTGGTTCAACAACGACCGGCTCTTCTATTATTGAATCGTCATTATCGTTATCGCTACACGCTGCAAGCGTGGTTGCAAGTGCAAGCACTAGTAGACTTTTTTTGAGGTTGTTAGTAGATGACATAATCATGCTCCTACTTAACTGTAACTGTTAATTGAGCTACTGGGTTTAACCATCTGTGTACCGTATTGCTTAAATCGCTATTACCGGCTTCTAAATCGTCATCGCCTAAGCTACCTGGGTGAATATGGATGCTTGTATTTGTATCACTACTTAATATACCTGTACCGCCAGTGCCAGCGTCGCCACCTGGAGCTGCTGGAATGCCTGGAGTACCTGGTGCGCCAGACCCTTCAACTACAAGCTCATTGTTTTGTTCAGTGCCTGCATCGTAAGCATTTAAATTAATTGTGTAAGTACCCGCTTCTGTTGGGATTTTCCAACTGTTTAAGCCTACAAAGCCATCATTAGTTGGTAGCATCATTGCAGTTAAAGATAGGTACTCGTTACCGTCAGTAGTTGTCAGTGTTGCCGTTGTAGATGCTGCTGGTGCAAGTAAGCCCTCAGCTGGATTTGCAGCCATATCACTGCCTGCAGCAGTTGCTTGTGCAACTAGCTCTGCAATATTGCCGCCTTCAGCCATTGTTTGTAATGCTGTAGATGCTTGCGTTGCTACTTCAAATAGTGTGTCTTCGCTGTTGTGTGCTGTAATTAACAGTGGAGTGAAGTGAATACCCTTGGTTAGGTTAGTAACTTTTAGGTCTAATTCTGCGGCCATAGTCGATTGGCTAGCTGCCGCTAAAAGAATTGCAATTGTTAATGTAGAAGTTTTCATTATTATTCCTGTAAGTGATGATTCGAGTTAAGTATTGAATAATCGTCTCCAGAAACTCTCACAAACTTATCACTTTTTTATCACAAGATTTTACGCTGTGATTTTTAAATACAAATACGTTGGTTGATTTGTAGACATTGGTTTAGTTAAGAGGCAACATACATAAAACAAAAAGGAGAGTGTTATGGAAGAAAATCAACAGGTTGAACCAGTTAATAAAGATGACCGTATGTGGGCTATGTTATGCCATTTGAGTGCGCTTGCCGGATTTATTGTGCCGTTTGGCTCAATAATTGGGCCATTAATTGTGTGGTTAATTAAAAGAGATGAGATGCCAGTTGTTGACGTGCACGGTAAAAAGGCGCTTAACTTTCAAATAACGATGGCAATTGCATATGTAGTTTGTTTTTTACTGATGTTTGTAGCAGTAGGCTTAATATTACTACCTATAGTGGCAATTTTTGGGTTTGTAATGGTTGTAATGGCAAGTATTAAAGCTAACGAAGGTAAAGAGTTTAATTACCCGTTTAGTTTAAATTTGATAAAATAAAACCTCAGTTATTTTTATACCAATTGCATTAAATTAGTGATCTATTATAGCGATAAGAAAATAGCTCAATAACAAGGCTAAAATTATGATACATAGTTGTTCTATATAAATAATTTTTAACGTCGTTAGTGAGTTATTTAATACGCTAGAATGATCATGTTTTTAATAAAATTGGTATTATAAACCCAGCTATAGGCTGGGTTTTTACGTTTAGCCATAAGGACATTATGCTTTATCTCACGTTATTTATTAGCGCATTTATATCTGCCACATTACTGCCTAGCTCTTCTGAGGTGATAATGGTGGGGATGATTGCCCAAGGTAAAGTTAATTTATGGCTTATGTGGTGTGTAGCAACACTTGGAAATGTATTGGGGAGCTGCGTTAATTACTGGTTAGGCACGCAGGTACTGCGTTTTAAAGATAAAAAATGGTTTCCTGTATCGCAAAAAGGGCTTGATAACGCACAAAAGCAATTTAATAAATATGGTGTATATAGTTTGTTATTTGCTTGGTTACCGGTTGTGGGAGACCCATTAACGGTGATTGGAGGCATATTTAAAGTGCGATTTAACACCTTTTTACTGTTAGTAACACTAGGCAAAGGCGCGCGCTATTTAGCGGTTATCGCCCTTGCCGTAGGATTCGAAAAGCTTTTTTAAATAAATTTTTTAAGGCCTTATTTAGCCCAATCAAGCGTTAACGACACCGAGTCGGCAAAACGCAGTGCATGCGGTTTATCAACACGTGCTTTAGCGTAATGAACACTTGGGTGTGAGTGACAAACCGCAAGAATTTCAGCCACTAATTTTTCGAGCAGTAAAAAGTGGCCTTGCTCTACTAAGCTAATTACTTCTTTGGTGATCACTTTATAATTAAGTGCTTGGTCAACTTCATCCGTTTTACACGCGTCATCAGCAGGGTAGTGAATCTCTAGGTTGATCACTACATCTTGCTTTTTTTCACGCTCATCGGGGTTAAAGCCAATAAACGTACGCAGGCGCAAATTAGTAACGTTAATAATTGCATTAGCCATAGGGTTAACCTTTTATAAGCTGCAAAAATTCGTTGCGTGTTTTAGGGTCGCTTCTAAAGTTACCTAACATTACTGATGTACGCATGCTTGAATTTTGCTTTTCTACACCACGCATCATCATACACATGTGTTTTGCTTCAACAATAACGCCCACACCTTTAGCGCCAGTAACTTCTTCAACTGCTTTAGCGATTTGATGCGTTAGCTGTTCTTGAATTTGAAAGCGGCGTGAAAACATATCAACAATACGTGCAAATTTAGACAAGCCCAATACTTTACCGTTTGGAATATAAGCAATATGGCAACGGCCAATAAAAGGTAGTAAATGATGCTCACACATAGAGTAAAGCTCTATGTCTTGCACTAACACCATGTCGTCAGCGTCAGATGTAAATACCGCTTTATTAGTTATTTCATCAAGCGTTTGACGATACCCTTGCGTTAAATATTCCATTGCTTTTGCAGCACGTTTTGGCGTATCAAGTAAGCCTTCGCGGTTAGCATCTTCGCCTACTGCGGTGATGATTTTTTCGTAACTTTCTTTTAATTCATTGTGCATAAATATCTCAGTTTATTTATATTTACTTTAAATGACGGCCGCCATCAACAGGCAAAGAGCGCCCTGTGATGTAGTGGCTTTGTAATAGTAAATCAATGCTATTGATAATTTCTTGGCATCCGGGTTCAATGCCCATTAATGATTTTTTAAGGGTCTTAGCTCGATATTGCTCATCGTCATGTTCATTAAAAATAATGAGTGATGGAGCAACCGAGTTCACTTTTATGTTTGGTGCATATTTAGCGCTAAACGATTTAGTTAAGTTATCGAGAGCTGCTTTACTTGCTGCATAAGCTAAGTGTTTAGGGCTGCCTGTTTCAACTACATAATCAGTAAGGTGAATTATATCAGCAGGTACTTTTTCACTTTGCTGATAGTTTATAAGCAGCTCAGCGCACATTAAATTAATTAAATACGGTGTTTTGGCGTGTATACGCATCATATTATCGAACAGTACTGCAAAGTCAGGATTGTTAGCTTCGCAGTCCCAGCTTGATGCATTGTGAACAACAGCGCGCAGCGATTTTGTATGCTCTTTAAGCGTATTTATAAATGCACTTATA
Source organism: Pseudoalteromonas sp. SWXJ133 (assembly GCF_015864365.1). NCBI lineage: Bacteria > Pseudomonadati > Pseudomonadota > Gammaproteobacteria > Alteromonadales > Pseudoalteromonadaceae > Pseudoalteromonas > Pseudoalteromonas sp. SWXJ133. The sequence continues at coordinate 34,305 of NZ_JADYXJ010000026.1, read as the reverse complement.
CCGTCATCGGTACTAAAATCGGCATAAATACATACAGCGCCTAGTTGCTCTAATTTATCAACAGCGTTGTGGCGAGTACGATACGTAATAATAACAGCCTGCCCTTGGGCTATATAATGCTGAGCGAGCGCTAAACCAATACGTTGGCCTGCGCCGGTAATTAAGATGGGCGATGTCATATAAGGCAGTGTTCTCTTTGGCGGGTAACTTATACCAATATTGTTAAAACATGATCGATCTATCGCTATTTTCTTAGGGCTATAATAGATCACTAATTTAACGCAATTGGTATTATAAAATTTAAAGCGTTAATTTATTAAAATATACGCAGTTTCTTAATCTGTCGATCAAAAAAGCAATTAATCCTCAAAGGCGTTAATTGCTTTATTTTATTTACTAAAACATTAATCGTAAATTGTCGGAATTGGTTGGCGCTTATGTTGTGTACGCATGTAAATACTCACAAGCTTTTGTTCAACATCATTAGACAGAGGTTTACCTTCTAAAAAGTCATCAATTTGCTCATAGCTCAAACCAAGTGCTTCTTCATCTGTTAAGCCTGGGCGGTCGCTTTCTAAATCAGCTGTAGGTGCTTTATCTACTAATAAAGCTGGGGCACCGAGTGCAGTAGCAAGTGCACGTACTTGGCGTTTTGATAAACCAAATAGCGGAGCTAAATCGCACGCGCCGTCACCAAATTTAGTATAAAAACCAGTAATGTTTTCAGCACTATGATCGGTACCCACTACTAAGCCTTGGCAAAAGCCAGCAATTTCGTACTGAGCAACCATACGTTGGCGTGCTTTAACATTACCTTTAATAAAATCTATCTGAGCTTGCTCAGGCAGTGCTTCACCACAGCCAACTACAGCAGCTATCGCTTGCTCATGCAGTGCATCAGCCGCAGGTTGTACGTTTACGGTCATACGTTTACTTGGCTGGATAAAATCAACCGCCATTTGCGCTTCGTCTTCATCGGCTTGTACGCCATAAGGTAAGCGCACAGCAATAAATTGGTATTTGTCAGTATCGTGTTCTTTATTTAGCTCGTTTACGGCAAGTTGACATAAGCGGCCACAAGTTGATGAGTCAACACCACCACTAATACCCAATATTAGTGATCGTGAGTGAGCTGCTACTAAACGTGCTTTAATAAAAGCAACCCGGCGAGTTATCTCAGTATTTACATCAATAGTTGGCTGAACCTTCATTTCAGCCATAATTTCGGCGCGCATTGCCAGATCCTTATAAAATTTAATATGTGATACGCAATAAACTTATTATGTGATTTAGTCTTAATTAATTAAAGTTTTAAATGAGCTTTTATTTTGCGAAGCTCTACTTTTAATTCTTCTACTTCTGCCAGTAAATCACTTAATTCTTTATCTTTAATTACTTCGCTTGGTAGAGCAACAAAGGCATCGGCGGGATTATTTTGTTGTTCGCCAAATAAATGAATGTATCGGCTGTCGCGTTTACCTGCTTCTCGTTCTAATTTACGGGCGTAATCGCTTTCAATCAGTTTATTGAGCGCTGTTTCTACTTCATTTACGTTATTAAAATCAGCAAGCCTAGCACTGCGAGTTCTTAATTCACCTGGGGTTTGGGCACCACGTAAAAGTAATAAACAAACAATGGCACGTTGCTGAGCAGAAAATTGCAGATTACTAAACTCAGTGTTGCAAAAGCGGTGGTCGTATTTATTTACGCGACCAGAAAGCCCTTCATCTATAGTTACCAAACGCATGTCTATTAGTTCATCAAGTGCGTTTTGCACGTCACTATCTGTAAGATTTAACACAGGATCGCGATTAGACTTTTGGTTACATGCGTTCACTAGAGCGTTTAACGATAGCGGATAATGTTCTGGCGTTGTGCTTTGTTTTTCTAGTAAGCAACCAAGAATACGTTGTTGATTTGCTGATAACTGCATAAATAATCTCAAATTAGTAAGCGTATTTTATTAGCTTACACCTTTATTGGATACCAAGCCATTGCTGGAGTTTAGGTTTTAGTGCGGCTAAATCGAGCGGCTTACTTAAATAGTCGTTCATGCCTGCTGCTAGGCATTTTTCTTTATCGCCCTGCATGGCATTGGCTGTAAGTGCAATAATAGTAATATTTTCATTACCCTTACCTGCATCGCCTTCTCTAATGGCTTTAGTGGCTTGGTAGCCATCCATTTCAGGCATTTGGCAATCCATTAAAACTAGTTTATATGGCTTACCTTGTTTTGCATTGAGTTTTACAATTGCCTCAAGCCCATTTTCAGCAATATCAAAAGTCACACCTGCTTGCTTTAAGAGCGCCGAGGCAACTACTTGGTTTATTTTATTGTCTTCAACGAGCAGTAGTTGTGGCTCTGATGAATCGAGTACCGGTGCTTTAGTTAGTTTATTTTGTAGTTGTGCTTGTTGCTGCTGTTGTTCAATGTATTTATCGTTAGTGAGTGAGTCAAACAAATCAGAAGGTGTGAGTGGTTTAAAAATCATACAGTCGACTTCCATACCTACTTTAGACTCCTCAGGTGAATAACTCATTGGCGCCATAAGAACTAGCTTGCAACTATGCATATTTATAAAGTTTTTAAGCGCAGTTATATGCGTTTGCGGCGCTTTTTCAAAAAAGTAGTAATCAACTAAAATAGCTTCAGGGTGGGTGGTTACATTATTTAAATAATCATCAACCTCAAGATAGTCATGTATGCAATTAACCTTTGCACCCCATACCGTGAGTTGTTTGCTGGCTGTATTTGCATTTAACGAGCACTCATCAATAATTAAAATATGTTTGTTTTTAATTAAATGACTCGGTAAATCTTGTTCTTTACTTAAGCGAGGCTGTATTTGTATTGTGAAAGAAAATGTACTTCCTTCACCTTGCATGCTGTTTACGCTTACTTCACCGTTCATCAGCTCACACAGTTGTTTTACTATGGCAAGGCCAAGCCCTGTGCCCCCAAACTGGCGTGTAGTTGAAGCATCGGCTTGTGTGAATGAGTCAAATAACGATGCTTGTTTTTTTGGGTCAATACCAATGCCAGTATCAATAATTGAACATTGTAGAAACGAGCCATCCGTTGTTTCATCTACTTTGGCGGTAATAACTACTTCGCCATCAATAGTAAATTTAACGGCGTTGCCAATTAAGTTGTTCAAAATTTGGCGTAAGCGGTTCGGATCACTAATTATTTCGCTAACTGTAATTTGAGTGGCATCTAAAATAAGCTTTGTATTGTTTTGCTCTACTTTTAAAGCAAACGATTCAACCACTTCTCCTAATAACCGAGGTAAATTAAATTGCACGTTTTCAATATCGAGCTTACCGGCTTCAATTTTAGAAAAGTCTAATATGTCGTTAATTATATTAAGTAAAGATTGAGCAGATGATTGAGCAAGTTCGATATGATGCTTTTGCTGCAGGTCTAGTTGCGTTTGCTTAACTATATTAAGCATGCCTAAAACACCATTCATTGGGGTGCGAATTTCGTGGCTCATACTCGCTAAAAATTCACTTTTAGCTTCAACAGCTTGTTCTGCAGTTTCTTTGGCGGCAACCAGCTTTTGTTCAGTTTCAATTCGTTGCTGGCTCGAGTGCAAGCTGCCTATTAACGCTGCAACGGCAATTAAAAAGCTTTCTTCGTTTTTAGACCAGTGGCGCTTGGATTGACATTGCTCGGCGCAAACAACGCCTATAGCACCACTTCCCGCAGGAATAATTACGCACAGCATTGATTTAATCTCGAGTGGCATTAAATACTGCTCTTTAATTGGTGCGAGTATTGGGTGTTCTAGTGCATCGGGTGCATTAAATACTGCTTGATGATCTATTGCATTGAAAAAGCCGGGGTTGTTTTTTCTTAGCCAAATAGAGTCAATTTTGTCACTAGACGAATATTTGCTATGTATGGCAAAGGGGCTTAGTTGAGACTTGTCTTCATTAAAAAACCAAATACTGGCACGTTTAATATCGAATGCTTGGCAGATTGCTTCAGTGATAATATCTTTCGATTGGCTAAGTTGCCCATTTAATATTAATTTATTAACGGTAAGAGAAGCTAAAATTTCGTTATGTAATGCGGTTTTATTATTTTCTAATTCAATTTTTTTACGGGTATCAATATTCTGTAGTGAGCCAAAAATGCGTGTGCATCGTCCATTCTTTCGTTCTGCTTCACCATGTACGAGTACCCAAACAGATTCACCTTCTGCATCCATTACTTCTAATTCAACTTCGTAGCTTTCACCATATTTTATGGCTCGTTCAATTAAAGGTTTAATTGTTTCTCGGCTAGCGCCTTTTTTAAAGTAGTTTAAATCTTTAGGCCATTCTGGTTGGTTATTTAATTGGTATTTAAATAGTTTTTTGGTCATATCAGACCAATACACTTGTTTAGTTTCTAAGTTAAATGACCATGCGCCTATTTGAGCTAGATCACTCATTGCTTCAAGCATTTTTTCGTTTTGTTGCTGACGATTAAGCATTTTCAAAAAGAATAAAAAGGCCCAAATTAATAATCCGCAAATAATAATAATCGATAACCGAAGTGGCCATATTGATGAAATAGGAGGGCTCCAACCGATTTTTGGCGCTACATATAACTGCCAGCTGCCGCCTTGAAAATTTAGAGTGAACTCAAGAGGATCTTGTTGAATAATATTTTGATTGCCGAAAAAAAACTCGCCTTTTTTACCTAAACCATTACGCCCTTGAATGGCAACGTTGTACTGTTTTTCTAATTCGTAAACACCAGAATTGATATAAACCTTGTCAATATCGAGTACAACCGACAACAACCCCCAAAACTCATTATTGGGAGGTGTATATACCGGAACCCTGGCGATTAATGCTTCCCCCCCCTGAACTAATGTTAGCGGTCCTGCCATAATAATTGTGTTGGTATCGCGAGCTCTAAGTGCATCAGTACGCTGATTTTTATTATCTAAAAAATTAAGGCCAATTGCTTTTTCGTTCCCTTTTAAAGGATAGGTCATTTGAATGACCATATTGGGAGCGCCACCAATATTACGAAGTTCATTTGATGTATCAAAAAGAGGAGCTGCGATTTGTTCAAAGCGTTCTTGTTCTAAACCCGGTTCTGCGGCAACGGCAACACCTAAACCCCGTACTAGTTGAATATTAGAAACTAAGGTTGATTCGAGTTGAGCTCTATAAGTACTTACTTCTGAAAGAATTTGTAGGCGGTGAGCATCTTTTACACGATTATAGTTAATACGATCAAGAACAACACCAACTAGTACAGTTAGCGTAAGCGATAACCAAAAGGTCAGCTTAAAGTTATGAACATTCGTTTTTTTGTTATTACTAGACGGTGGCATTAGCTACATCGTGGCGTTAATTTAGGCAAATTAACTATAGCTAATTTATGACATAAATGAAAACGGCGCATTAACAAATGCGCCGTTTATTTTTTATAATTAGTAGTTTAGCGAGTTACGAATCGCTAACTTCACGTGCCCAATGATTTTGCTTTGCTACGTGTAGCTTGCGGTAACCATCAAGTAGTGCCGCATGCTTTTTAAAGCCTTCAAGCGATAAACCTGGAAAAGTTAAACCGTTAAATTGCTTTTTACCTTCGGCAATTTCTATAGCCAGCGCTACATTATTAGCACCAAACATTAAGCCTAATGCATCTTGGTAATCAGCGTATTCGCGCTCGTCATCGTATTTAATTTCAAGAATCGCTTTTAAACAGCGGAAGTGGCGCATTGCATCTTCGTTTACTTGGCCCGTATGAAGTATCCAATCAACCCAATCAATGGCTTCTTCGCTGCCTGCGGCTAAGCATAGGTGCGCTTTAAGCTCACCTATACGCAGTGTGTGCCATGGTGTGTCGGCATCAGTTGCTAAGCCAATAAATTCTGCGGCGCGGATAATATCGCTATGACCGGCTTCTTCTAGGCTGTCGTAAATTTCCATCCATTGCTCTGCATCGTACTGATCAAGCGATAGGAATGCTTCGCGAAATTTTGCGCCTTCGTTGTTGTTGCGCCAAATAAGCTCATCAACAGGGTAAATATCTGACATGCCCGGCACTAAAATACGACATGCGTATACGTTTAAGTGCGTGTAATCCATGATGTATATATCGTGATCCATGCTGTGAATCAGGTCAGTACAGAAGTTATATTCTTGCTCTGTTGTGCCGCTAAAGTCCCAGTGTACAAATTCAAAGTCAGGTTTTGCACGGAAGAAATCATGCGAAATCAAACCGCTTGAATCAATAAAGTGCAGTTCAATGTTCTCTGGTGTTGCTACTTCATCGTTATCAAATGTTGCAGGTTGGAATACATCTAGCTGATCTAAACGACGACCTTGTAGTAACTCAGTAACGGTACGCTCAAGCGCAACTTCAAATGATGGGTGAGCACCAAAAGAAGCAAATACAGAACCATCAGTTGGGTTAATAAGCGTTACGCTCATTACTGGGTAAATACCCCCAAGCGATGCATCGGCAATACGTAAATGAAAGCCATGGCTGCGAAGCTCTTCACACGCTTCGTGAATTTTAGGATATTGCTTAACAACGTCTTCAGGCACGATTGGTAAACAAATGCCTTCGGCGATGATGCGGTTTTTAATAGCGCGTTCAAATACTTCTGATAAACCTTGTACGCGAGCTTCAAATTTTGTGTTACCTGCGCTCATACCGTTAGATACAAAAATATTACCAATAACGTTTACCGGAATGTATACGTCTTGGTTATCGCGCTGGCGCGTGTATGGCAGGGTACAAATGCCACGATCAATATTGCCTGAGTTAAAATCAAAAAGGTGTGATGCGTTAAGTTCGCGCTCTGGGTCAAAGTAATCCCATAAGCTTTCATCCATAATACCCTCTGGCACTTCATCGCCTTCAACTTTAAACCATTTTTCGGTTGGGTAATGAGTAAACTCGCCATTGGCAAATTCTTCACCTAGATAAAAGTCTGCAAAAAAGTAGTTACAGCTTAAACGCTCAAAGTATTCACCGAGTGCTGAGGCAATAGAGGCTTTGTCGGTTGCGCCTTTACCATTGGTAAACATAACACCGCAGTCACTGTCTTTTATATGAACCGAATAACAGTTAGCTACAGGATTAAGCCAAAGCGCTTCTTCAACATTAATGTGTAGGGCTTCAAGCTTGTTTTGCATGGTAGAGATTGACGATTCTAGGTCGCGGTCTTTACCTTTGATAAATGTTTTTTCAGTCATATTGATCTCAACTAGTTCTGCACGATGTGTGGAGCTGACATTATCGTGGATTTTGATGTTTATTTCACCCTTTGCGAGCAAGAACATTATTATTTAATAAAACTGTGGTTATTATATGCCCTTAACGCTTGGTCAAAACGTGCAAAGGAAAGGTTGATGTTTAAAGTAATCAAACGCTTGTTATTATTAATTGTGATTTTAGGGCTGGCAAGTACCGCCGTCGTTTATGGTGTGCTTAGTTTAAGTTTACCCGCCCTTGATGGAAACGGACGCAGTAATGCGGTAGTAGAGCCTGTAAAAATTTCGCGCGATGCACTAGGGCAAGCAGTGATAAATGCAAATAGCCGAAACGACGCCGCCTACGGTTTAGGTTATGCGCATGGGCAAGACCGATTTTTTCAAATGGATTTACTAAGGCGTAACGCCGCAGGCGAGCTAAGTGAGTTATTTGGCGAAGCCGCGTTGGGGCTCGATAAAAAGATGCGTTTTCATCAATTGCGTAAACGCAGCCAAATTATTTTACAAACGCTGCCTGATGCCGATAAGCAATTACTTAAAAGTTACGCTCAAGGTGTAAACGAAGGCTTAGCGCAAGTAGGGTATTCAAGCTTTGAATATTTACTAACAGGTGCAGCACAAAAGCCATGGCAAAGTGAAGACAGCCTACTTGTGATATTTAGCATGTACCTTGATTTGCAAAGCGCCACATTTGAACGCGACCAAGCACTTATTCAAATTGAGCAAGCGTACACAAAGCAAATGGTTGATTTTTTAACGCAACCGAGTAAGTACCAAGCCGCACTTGATGGCAGTAAATTAGCGCCTTATAACGCCGGTATACCCACCTTGCCCACTCAAACACAGCACACAGTTAAAAGCATTGAAGCCAATCAAGAGCGCGGTAGTAATAACTGGGCAGTTACAGGAACGCTTACTAAAACAGGTGCTGGTATGGTGTCGGATGATATGCATTTATCGATGGCAGTGCCGGTTATTTGGTACAGAGCACAATTAAATTATATACAAAATGGAAAAACCGCTCAGGTAACAGGTGTATCGCTGCCTGGTGCGCCGGCAATTGTGGTTGGCACCAATAACAAGATTGCGTGGGGATTTACTAACGGCTATATAGACACGGCAGATTGGATTGCATTAAATGACGATAGTAAAACATGGCAAATTGATGAACCCATTGCATTACCCGATGGGGGAGTCGAAAGCTATTCATTAATACTCAGCGAATATGGCCCTGTAAAATACATTAACGAAAAACCTTACGCACTGAGTTGGGCTGCACATCAGCCTTATGCCGTTGATATGGAGTTACTAAAGCTTGAACAAGCAAGTACTGTTGATGATGCATTAGCAATAGCAAGCAATGTGGGTATTCCGGTACAAAACTTAATGGTGGTAGATAGCCAAGGCGGCGCAGCGTGGAAGCATATGGGGGGCATACCGGCTCGTAAAATACCAAGTGAGTTGAGTGTAAACACAAACCAATATTCAACACTTTGGCAGCAAAACGAATTAGAGCGCCCGCTTGTTAAAAATCCACAAAGCGGCCGTTTATGGACTGGTAACTCACGCGTTGTATCGGCTGATGACAACGCACGCTTTGGTAATGGAGGCTATGCACTGGGAGCGCGCTCAAGCCAAATACGCGATAGGTTATTCGAAAAACAAACATTCGCAGAGAGTGACTTTTACGCATTACAGCTTGATAACCAAGCTCGCTTTTTAATGCCTTGGCATGCTTTGCTATTAAAGCAATTAAAAGCCGATAAAACCAAAAATAAGCAATATATAACAGCGCTCGAAAATTGGCAGCAATGTGCGTGTTCAACCTCCATAGGGTATACCTTAGTTAAGCGTTACCGCGATGAAGTGATTAATATTTTATTTAGTAATATTGAAGACAAACTAAATAAACAACAAGGCACACTTAAATACGTAAAACGAGATTTAGAGCCTGCTGTGTGGCAGCTTATTAATAACAAACCCGACACATGGCTAAACCCACAATTTAAAAACTGGGATGCACAATTACACGGTGCATTTGACCAAACTATTACTAAGCTTACTGAGCAATTTGGCAATAATGTACAAAGCTGGCAGTGGGGCAAGGTCAATGAGTTAGTGATAGAGCATCCGTTTGCAAAGCAAATGCCGTTACTTGCTAAGTTATTAAATATGCCCACAGCAGCGGGTTTTGGTGATAGCTACATGCCCGCCGTACAAGGGCGTAGTTTTGGCGCATCGCAGCGCTTTATTGCTCAACCTGGGCATTTAGAACATGCAATTTTAGCTATTCCGGGTGGGCAATCGGGGCATCCGTTATCTGAATTTTATAGAGCGGGGTTTAGTGATTACGTAGAGGGTAAACATACACCTTTATTGCCGCAAACACTTATACATCAAATAGTCATAAGCCCTGTTAAATAACGTTTAAGTGATCAGTGAGTGAGCTTAAATAGTGATAAAAACGTTCTATATTTATTAATTCATACAACAGAGAATAAAAATGAAAAAAATACTACCCGCATTAATAACAGGTTTATTACTAAGTACAGCAGCGCAAGCAGACGAGGGTCCAGTAACAGCACAAAAGCTAAGTGAGCATGTATACGTACTATTTGGGCAAGGCGGTAATATTGCAGCAAGTGTAGGCGATGATGGCATTTATATTATTGATGATCAGTTTGCTAAGTTATCAGACGACATTAAAAAAACCATTAGCGATTTAAAACCAGGCAGTGCAGAGTTTGTTATTAATACCCATCATCATGGCGATCATACCGGCGGCAACGAAAACTTTGCTAAAGCGGGTGCGCACGTTATAGCACACGACAACGTACATAAACGTTTAGAAGAGCAGCATGGGGAAGGGTCAGACTTTTTACCGCGCATAAGTTTTGGTCACGATTTAAAATTGCATTTTAATAACGAACACGCGCATGTAGTGCATTACGAACATGCACACACCGACGGCGACTCGGTTGTCTTTTTTAGTAACGACAACATAGTGCACATGGGCGACATTTACTTTAACTTTGGCAGCCTACCGTTTGTTGATGTAGATAGCGGCGGTAGCGTTGATGGTATTTTAGCGGCAGTAGACGATGTAGTTAAACAAATTGACGACAATACTCAAGTAATACCAGGGCACGGTAAGGTAAGTAACCGTTCAGGACTCATAGCGTATGGTAAACTTGTTCAAAACGCGAAAGACGTGATGCTAAAAGCAATGCAAAATAATGCCAGCCTAGAGCAAGTGCTTAAAGCCGATCCACTGGCTGAGCTTGGTCTTGAATACGCTGGCTGGTTACCAAAAGAGAAAGTAACCACACTCTTTTATCGTAGCTTAAAGTAGTACATCTAAAGTAAAAAACATGATACAAAGCTGAGTGTATTCTTGATTTAATCGAGCGTACATTCGGCTTTTATTTTCTTATGCCTAAAGGAGTTGTGTATGTCGGCAGAAAAAACCCATCTTGAAATTTGTAACTTAACCAGAGAGCAGTATCCGCAAATTAAAACCTTGATGGATCAAGCGTATCCCGACTTAGGTGGTGCGTGGCCAAGTCATACCATTTTTAGATTAATAGACCAATTTCCTGAAGGGCAAATAGGGATTGTAGATGACGGCGTGCTGGTGGGCTTAGCATTAAGTGTACAAGTTGATTACACACGTTTTTCAAACCCGCATACATACGAAGACATTGCAGATGGTCACGACCGTGTATTTAGCGATACAGACGGCGATGCGCTATACGGCTTAGATGTTGCCATTAGCGAAACTCACAGAGGCATGCGCTTAGGTCGTCGCCTTTATGATGCCCGTAAAGAACTGTGCCGCCAATATAACCTACGCGCTATTTTAGCGGGTGGTCGTATTCCACGTTATTACAATCACAGTAGTGAAATGACGCCAATGGAATACATTGCAAAAGTAGATCAGAGAGAGCTATACGATCCTATTTTAAGCTTTCAGTTATCTAACGATTTTCAGGTAAAGCGTTTACTTAAAAAGTACCTACCGGAGGATCAAGAGTCAGTTGGTTACGCCACTTTACTTGAGTGGAATAACATTATGTATGAACCAACCGACACGGTACTTGAGTCAACTAAATCAATTGTGCGTGTAGGTGCTGTGCAATGGCAAATGCGCTGTGTTGAATCGGTTGAAGAAATGCTAAAGCAGGTTGAATACTTTGTAGATACCGTATCTGACTACAAAAGTGACTTTATACTATTCCCTGAATTTTTTAACGCGCCATTAATGGGCTTAGGAAATCAAAGCAACCAAACTGAGGCGATTCGCTATTTAGCGGAATATACCGAAACGTTTAAAAACGCGATGTCGCGTATGGCAATAGAGTACAACGCCAATATTATTACCGGCTCTATGCCGCTTGCCGAAGACGATAAAATTTATAACGTGAGTTATTTATGCCACCGCAGCGGTAAAATAGACGAGCAACGTAAAATACATATTACCCCGCATGAACAAAACGATTGGGTTATTCAAGGCGGTGACAAAATTGCCGTATTTGAAACCGATGCTGGGCGTGTAGGTATTCAAATTTGTTATGACGTAGAGTTTCCTGAGCTTTCACGCATCTTAGCAAAACAAGGGTTAGATATTTTGTTCGTCCCATTTTGGACCGACACTAAAAATAGCTACTTACGTGTGCGCCATTGTGCACAAGCGCGTGCAATAGAAAACGAATGTTATGTGGTTATTGCAGGCTCGGTAGGTAACTTACCACAAGTAGAAAGCCTTGATGTGCAGTACTCACAATCGGCTGTGTTAACGCCATCGGACTTTTCGTTCCCGCACGATGCAACACTTAACGAAGCCACACCTAATACAGAAATGCTGTTATTTAGTGACCTTGATATGGATAAGTTAAAAATTCTTCACAGCGAAGGCACAGTGCGTAACTTAAAAGATCGCCGCGAAGATTTATATGAAGTTATATTGAAAAAGAGAGATGTTTAATGGCGTGGATTTATTTGGTTATTGCCGGTTTACTTGAAATTGGCTGGCCGATAGGTTTAAAAATTTCGCAAAACTCAGATACTCGCTGGCAGGGCATCGCAATAGCGGTGGCATTTTTAGTCGCTAGTGGTTTTATGTTGTGGCTTGCTCAAAGGCAAATATCAATGGGCACCTCATACGCGGTGTGGACAGGTATTGGCGCTGCGGGTACGTTTTTAGTAGGTATATTGTTTTATAACGATGCAGCTACATTTGGTCGTATTGCGGGAGTATTAATGATTATTAGCGGTGTGATAACACTTAAAATAAGCTCTTAATTGGTAATTTGAATAAACGCTTAATTATGAATAGCGCAGGTATAAAAGCCTGCGCTTTTTTATGTTGCCATTAATTCGGCAACATAACCAAAACAGCGGCAATGGCTATGAGTATTAAGCCTGCAGTATCTTGTTTTTTAAGTGGCTGCTTTAACCAAAGTACGGCAATTAGCATGGTAAAAAATACTTCAACCTGTCCAAGTGTTTTAACGTAAGCAACATGTTGTAAGCTCATTGCACTAAACCAGCCAATAGAGCCGATACAACTAAAAACACTAATAGCGGCTGTAGTGCCTTTGTAGTACCACAATTTACTGAGCGTTTGCGGCTCTTTTAATAATAAATAGCCCAGTAGTATTAGTGTTTGTAAGCTAATTACAAACAGCAAAACCCAAGCGGCTGAGTGTGGGAATAATAATCCTGAATTTAAGCTCGCTTCACGTACCCACAGTGAGGTAAGTGCAAAGCAAGTACCACAAGCAAGGCCTAATAATGCCGTTTTAGCATTAAAGTGTTTAACGCTTGTTATGCCGCTGAGTAGCAATACGGCAATAGCGCCAAAAAACACACCAAGCCAACCGAGTAAAGAAAGTGCCGAGCCAAAAAATAATACACCTAAAATAGCAGCCACTAACGCCTCGCTTTTGGCAAGACCAGCACCTACGGCGTAATTATTCATTTTAAATAACTTAACCATTAAACCAGTGGCAAGTATTTGCATCACACTTGCGCCTATAATAAATCCCCAAAAGGCATTATTAAACGTAGGCATGGCGGTATCTTGATATTGATAAAGGCCATATAAATACACGGCAGCAATAGGGCCTGCAATAATAAAGCGAGAGAGGGTTACGCCAGCCACACTCACATCGTTACTTAATTTACTTTGCAAGGCATTACGCCATGCTTGCATAAAGGCGGCTAAAAAAGTGAAAAATATCCAGGTCATGGTCGTCATCGTTAAAATGTAAGGCAGTAAAGTTAACAAGCTTTGTGAAGTAAAGCGATGCATTAACTATGATGTTGAATATTCATCATCTGCGACATTATGTCGCATGGGTTTGAGGATATATTTAGCTATAGTAAGCCTGATGTTATTGTTAGCCGCCAGCGTTTGTCATAAAACGTATCTGGCGGCTTTTTTATTGCGCTTATGCTAAATTATCCGAAACATCAAAAGGATAAATTATGACAACATTAGTTGTATGTGCATTACTTGCGGTATTAATGCCTTACTTTGCAAAAGTGCCGGTTGCTATAGCAATGGCAAAATTAGGTCGATACGACAATAAACATCCAAGGGCGCAACAAATAAAATTAACCGGCTTTGGTGCACGGGCGCTCGCTGCTCATCAAAACTGTTTTGAATCGCTCGCTGTTTTTGCTGTCGCTATTGCAGTTGTACTGGGCACTAACTCTGTAGGTGCAGTGACCGAAACGCTAGCGGTTACGCATATTGTGTCGCGTATTTTGTATTGCGTTTTTTACTATATGAACCTAGATATAATTCGCTCATTAGTGTGGTTTATTGGTTTGGGTACAGCCATATCCATGATTGTGGTGAGCTTATAACTTTATGGCGTAAAACCACAAAGCAAGCAGCCTAAAAGGGCGCTTGCTTTGTAGTCTTGAAAAATCTAATAAAGTTAGTGCGATACTTTAATTCGCTCTATTAAATCGGTATTAGCAACTTCATTGTTTATTGCAAAATCGAGCTGTACAAGTACGTTTTGATAACCCATTGATGAGGGTTTGTATTGCCACTGTCTTAGCGCCTTTTTAGCTTCACGGTCAAATATGGCTTCAGGCTTTGCACTAACAACAGAAACATTAGCGGTTTCACCATTGGGAGTTATATCGTACTTTAATACCACTGAGCCGCTGATGCCTTGTTGAGCTGCTTGTATTGGATAAAGGGGTTCAATACGCATTGTCGGTGAAATGTGATCCTCTTTAGTCATTGCCTCTGGTTGCTTTGCAATCGCTAATCCACTTAGCATACTTGCGGCTACAAGTAATAAGCCACCTTTAGCAAGCTTTGAACGCTCCCCACTGTGTTTTATATTAGTTAGTCGTTGTAACATGGTTTTTTTATCTCCGTAGTGTGAATAAGCCATAAGCCCTGTGGGCGCATTTGCCGCGCAGTTTATTAAGGCTTTGCTATATAAAATATGTTGTTGTGTGGTTTTATTGCTAAGTACCCGTTCATCACAAGTCAGCTCTTGTAGTCGGCGCATGCTTGCGTAACAAACCCAAGCTAGTGGGTTAAACCACAGTAAAATAGTAGGCAGTAATATAAGTGCGTTTGTTAGGTTGTCTTTGCGTTTTATGTGTACGTTTTCGTGCTCTAAAATAAGCGCTAATGTGGCTTTATCAAACTGGGTATTGTAGTTACTCGGTAACACCAGCTTGCTGTTTAAAATACCGACCACCATTGGCGTGGCTACATGTTGGCTGGTATAGACATTAATACCAGTGGCAAGAGTACCTTCAAATTGGATTAACTCAGTTAACTGCAGGCTTTTAACAAAGCGGGTATGCGTAATAAAGCTAGCTATTAATAACCCTGCGGTAATAAGTACATACATGAGCGCCCAGCTAATACCCATTTCATGTGTAAAAGGCTGGTTAGGGGTGATTAAGTAATGGCTAATATTGCTATTTTGCAGTGGTTTAATCGCATTTGGTAAATTAGCAATAACCAATGCTGCAGGTAATAGCCATGCTAATTTATATACAAACCGCGAGCCAAGGGCTTTTAAACCAAATCGCTCGAGTAAAATAAATCCACAAAACAAAATGCTTAATAGTAATTGCTGCTCAATCAACCAATTAAAACTAGTTTGAATAACCATGTTAATCCCTTACTTTTGGTTTTTTTCCCAGTCATCTATAACTTTTTTAAGCTCGTTTATATCTTGCTGAGAAAGCTGCTCCGATTTAGCAAAGCCGCTTACAAGTGGCGCAATACGTCCACTAAAAAAGCGCTCAATAAAGTTTTGGCTTTCTTTTAAGGTGTAGTCGGCGCGCTCCATACACGGCATATAAATATACTGACGACCTTCTTTTTCAAATGTAAGTGCGCCTTTTTTTACTAGTCGACCTAGTAGGGTTTTAATGGTTTTTTCGTGCCATTGCTTATCGTCGCTTAAGCGCTCAATTATTTGGCTCGCGGTGGCGGGGTAGTTAACCCAAAGTGCGTCGAGCACGTCAAACTCTGCTTTTGATAACTCAATCATGCTATTGCCTACAAATGTAATCTTTAATTAAAGACTACACCTGTAATCTGTAATTGCAAGTTTATTTTTTAAATTTTTGAGATGTAATTAAGTGACTTGGTATTAGATTTTTGAAATATCGTTTTTATTAATTTGTATATATTGGTTTTCAGGTAGGTTTAGTTTTGAAAGGGTGAGGTCACTAAATTGCACTCTAGATAAATCAATTACTTTATATCCGCAGTAATGCGCCATTTTACGTATTTGTCTGTTTAGCCCTTGTTTTAAAATAATACTAAACTGATTGCTGGCTATTTTATTTACTTCACAAGGCAGGGTTATGTGTTTATCAACGGGTACGCCTGCTGCCATTTTTTTACAAAAAGCATCGTCTAAAGGCTTATTTACGGTGACTAAATAATGTTTAGGCTGGTGGAAGTCAGGATGTATTAGTTGATTACAAAAATCCCCATCGTTGGTCAAAATAAGCAAACCGCGAGAGTCTTTATCTAATCGACCAATAGGGTAAACGCGGGTGAGTGTGGGCAAATGGTGAATAAGGCTGGCTGGGTCATCAATATTTAATTTGCAGTCAATACCTACTGGTTTGTGGTACGCAAAATAAACTAAATCGGCAGCACCTTTAATTTCTTTTTCATTCACTATTACAATGTCTTGCTCATCAACGTGATCTATATGATTCGCTGGGCGATTATTTACAGTCACCACACCTTCATCAATTAAACGCGATGCCTGTTTACGAGAACAAATACCTGCATGGGCAATATATTTAGCGAGTCGGATTTTTGTGCTCATAACGTGTGACGCCAGCGGCTAATAAAAATTTGATCGAGATTATAGCAAAGCTGCGTATCGATAATGTTAAATAACCAGAACTCAGGTTAAATATAAAAAGGTAGCCAAGATGGGTATTAAATTTTCACAGTTAAAAAAGCACGAGCCGCTACAAAAAGTCATTGTTCACTCGTTAGATATGGCGCTTTATCAAGTATCAGTAATGATTAATAACGTTGAATACTATGTAACAGAAGACAGCGGTGAGTTTTTAAGAGCGCTAAGCCCACTGCATGTTCAAAAGCGTTTTGACAAAATAGCGTATGCCGAAATGGTACTGCGCCAAACAAGCGCTTACGACGAAATGTGCGGTCAGCCAGAAAAAACCGGTAGCAATATGCTTGAAGTACCTTACGGTAAAAATAATCTTTATTGATTGAGCTAATTTGCTAGTATCTGCTTTTTAAGGGCGATAAATGTATCAATTAAAAGTAGATAATACCGATGCGTTAAACTCAGCGCTTCGCGCACAAATGGTTGAATTTAACGCCCAGCATTTTGATGCGCAAAGAGTGCCATTAGGCTATAAATTTACTGATGAGCAAGGCGAGCTTGTTGCCGGTATTAGTGGGTGTGTGTTTGGAAATTGGCTGATGATTAGTTGGCTTTGGTGTAGCGATAGTGCACGAGGTAAAGGGCTTGCAGATAAATTGCTAACGGCACTTGAGCAAGCTGCTATTGAGCTAGGAGCAACAACTGCTCAGCTTGATACACTTGATTTTCAAGCAAAACCTTTTTACGAAAAGCGCGGTTATAGTGTTAAGTATCAACTTAATAATTACCCACGCTCAGGTACGCGTTACTTTATGGAAAAGCCACTTTAATTTTTGCTGGCTATTTTTCTTTTAGTGGCTCGCCTTCAAAGGTAATACCTAAAAAAGGTGTTGCCTCTGGTACTAACATAAAAGTGCGAATATTTAGGTGATCATCGCCTTTTGGGTTTTGCAGCACGTCTTGTCGGTAAAACTTACCAAAGCAATCTAACGTATTTTGTTTACTTAAATCGTTTAATTTAGCAAACGCAAAAATTTTACATGAGCCGTTGTTCTCACTCGCAGCGCTAAGTAATCCATGGTTATTAAAGCCACATGCAGTAAAGTCGTAATTTGCTTCAATCACCGCCATTGTATCGGTAAATTGAATGCTTTTTGAGTTTTCTGCAAGTGCTTTTAAATAGTTATTTAGTGTCATGTGTTACCTTTGGATTTTTAATTATTTAGCGCTCAACTCTAGCTCATCTGTTTGCTGATTTATATTGAATTTAAATCGCGATAAAAAGTTCATCCCTAGCAAACCTTGTCCGCGTGTGTTTTCAATGCTCAACACTTCAAAACCATAAATAATTTGCGAGCCCACTTTAAACGATTCAATTTGATAACGTTTTACAACAATTTGACCATTCGCTGTATTTACCGTTACATCGCCTAAATACAAAGGCTGTGGCGAAATTTGCTCAATTATACTTGTAGGTAGTGAGGTTACGCTTGCGCCTGTATCAATCATTAATTCGGTCGATAGATTGTTATTTATTTCGGTGTTTATTAAGTAATGCGCGCCGTAAGGCGTTAAAGCAACAAAGTCGTCTTGCGATTGCGCTTTATTGATCATAGCTTGCAGTGTTTGCACTTGGCTTTTTAGATTGTGCTGGTTTGGCATTCGATCAAGGGTTGCTTGTGCGCTAATTAAATCGCCTTGCTGAAAGTAGGCGTACGCAAGCGGATATAAAAACTGCGCGTTATCGCTTTTATAATCAAGCCAAATTTGTGTTTGCTCAATAATAGCTTGCCAATTTTGTTGCTCAGTTAATGTGTGTAATTCGTTTTTAGTGAGCGTATTTAAACGTGTATTTACGTTGTTTTGCTGATCAGCAGGTAGTAATGAATTCAGCTCAAATAAAGCAATAATGGCGTTTTGTGTTTGCTCGCTATTTATTAAATACTCAACCTGTAAATTAAGTAATTCTACGTTATAAGGGCTGTTATTTAATAGCGCATTGAGAAATGACTCGCTAAGTAATAAATTGCTATTTAGCCATATTTTAAGCTGCACTAGCCACGATGAATAAAGTTTTTTTGCACTTTCTGGATTGCTGTTTTTGAGTTGTTGATAGCTACTAAGTGCGGCTTCAAATTGGTGTTGTTTAAATTGCTGCTTTGCCGTATTTAGTAACGTATCTTGTTGTTTAGGCGATATGCTTTGCTGGGCACTTTGCGTTTTTTGTGGTGTAGTTAACGCAGGCTGCGGCCATAATAAATAAGCGTTAAGGCTAAGCGAGCCAATTAATAGCAAGGTGATTAGCTTGGTATAGTGGCTCATTGTGACCTCTTATTTTTAAACGAGTAGGTTATTTAATAAAGTGCGTTAAGGCGTGAATGTTAGCAATTTCAATATCAGCCAGCCCTTTATAAGCATAATTGGCGCCTTGATCGTTTAACCATACCGATTGGCAACCGGCATTATTTGCGCCTTGTACGTCGGTATCTAGGCTATCGCCAATGTGTAAAATTTCACTTTTAGCAACGTTTAAATGTGTGGCTGCTTTATCAAATAAGGTGCTGTGAGGTTTTGCTTTACCGTGCATACCTGCTTGCAGTACGAGTTCAAATTTATCGTGTAAGTTAAAGCGTTCAATTTCAACGTTACCGTTAGTAATCGCAACAAGCGTAAAGTGTTTGGCTAGGTTATCTAGTAAGTTTAGTACGTCATCGCTTACGACTATGTTGCTGCGCGCATCGGCAAAGGCGTTATAGGCGGCATTTGCATGGCGCTCTACTTCATCTGCGGTAAACCCAAGTTTAGAAAGCGCTAAACGTAGGGTGTGTTTGCGCCATTTAGTTACATCATCCGCGAGATCTGGGTTTTGTATTACGGCAAGTTCTCGGCATAGTTGCCAGTACTTTGGACCTTGCTCTTGATAGCCAGGTAGTGCGTTTAAATAATTTTGTTGGGCTTTAACGGCTGCTTTTATAATAGGGTGGTTACTGTATAACGTGTCATCTAAATCAAAGCTCATGACAGAAAATGGCTTAATAGCACGATTAAATCGGATCATATTTATTTTCCTAATCAGTTCGTTTTTTTGCGCGAGGGTGGGTGTTGTCGTACACCTTGGCTAAATGTTGAAAATCTAAATGTGTATATACTTGTGTAGCCGACAAACTGCTGTGCCCTAGTAATTCTTGCACGGCGCGTAAATCACCAGACGATTCTAAAATATGTGACGCAAACGAGTGGCGCAACTTATGCGGATGAACCTGCGAGCTAATGCCTTGTTTTATTCCCCACTCTTGCATGCGTAGGCGCACTTGGCGAATAGAAATACGTTTTTTTTGGCTACTTAAAAATACTGCTATTTCATCGGGCTTTGCAAACTGAGGGCGTATTGTGAGCCATTTTTTTAATGCATCTAACGCTTTTTTGCCCACCGGAATTAATCGCTCTTTATTGCCTTTACCACGCACTAAAATTTCGCCATTGGCAGCACTAATATCTTGCATGTTAGCGCCAACTAACTCGCTTATACGCAGCCCTGATGAATACATAAGCTCCATCATTGCTTTATCTCTAATTGCGAGAGGTTCGTCGTCGGGTATTTCGAGCAAGCGTGCCATTTGATCCACATCGAGATTTTTAGGTAGGGGCTTTGCAAACTTAGGACCTTTTATACCCACCGCCGGATTATGGTAATGCGATTGCTCGGCAATATTTTTTGCTTTTAAAAACTTATACAAACTACGAATACAACTGAGCTTTAAGCTAATTGTACGGCCACTTAATTGTTTTGATCGCAGTGCCATGCTGTAGCGGCGAATATGTTCGCCTTGTACGCCAAACCAGTCATCACATAGTTTGCTAAAATAAAGGGCTGCAAAGCCAAGCTGGCTTACATATTGGTTTACGGTGTGCGCTGAATATTGTTTTTCAAACTTTAAATAATCGCTAAATAGCGTTATGGGTGTACGCCAATTGTCGCTTAACTGGGTAGTATTAGGCGCATCGTCACTCATGCTAGTTTTTGCAACCGCAGGTGTAATGCGTTTATAAAGTCGAGTACAAAGAGGTTATCTTGAGCGGGCTCAAAATGGTTTACGTTACTGCTACCAAACGCCAAAATAGCGATAGGGTGTTTAGTGTCGCCAATTAAATAAATCGCGACAGATTGTGTATCTTCACTAAATAATAATTCGCGCTCTTGCTGATTAATACGCCCTAAATAATGCCCAGAATGAGTAAGGCGATGTGAAATAAGTTCGTCGTAATCGGGATTATATTTCACTAATTTGCAGTCGTTAACATCTTCACTTGAGCAAATTATATTGCGTAGATTATTTGCAAGAGCGTTAAAATCGTCATGATTCCAAAGCTGGCGATGACACTGGCTAAACAAACGATATACAAGCTCGTTTTGCGATGCATGCTTGCTCATAGCGTCTATTTGGCTTTTTAAAAGCGTGTTGTGCTCGCGTAATTGGCGTTGCTGAATATGTACCAGCGACGTTGCACCTTGAGCTTGCTGTTGCAGCTCAAGTTGTGCGAGTAGCTCCGGGTGTTGAACCAAAAAATCAGGATGTTGATGTAAGTAATCAATAACCTGTTCTTTACTTAGCTCGCTCATAGCGCTACTTGCCCGTCGAACACATGTTCTGCGGGGCCAGTCATGCGTACTGGGTGACCTTCGCCACTCCAACGTACTTGTAAGCTACCGCCTGGTAAATCTACTTGAACAGTTGTTGATAACTTATTTTGCATATGACCAATCACCATTGCTGCACACGCACCTGTGCCACAGGCTAGGGTTTCGTTAACGCCGCGCTCCCACACTCTTAATTTAATGTGTTCATGCGATACAACTTGCATAAAGCCAATGTTCGCTTTTTGCGGAAAACGTTCGTGGTTTTCAAGTAATGGACCCAATATATCAACTTGCGCGGTGGTTACGTCGTCAACTTCTAGCACGCAATGCGGGTTACCCATAGATACCGCGCCACTAAATACAGTGTGTTCTTGCGTTCTAATAATATAAGTAAGCTCACGCTTGCTCGCTTTTAAAGGGATTTTACTTGGCTCAAAATTTGGATGACCCATGTTAACCGTTACTTGACCGTCTTTTTCTATGTAGAGCGTTAAGTTGCCCGACTTGGTCGACACAGTGATTTTATGCTTGTTAGTAAGGCCCTTCATACGTACAAAGCGGGCAAAACAGCGTGCGCCGTTACCGCATTGTTCTACTTCGGTACCATCGGCATTAAATATTCGATAATGAAAGTCGAGATCAGGAGAGTACGGCGCTTCAACCATCAGCAATTGGTCAAAGCCAATGCCAAAATGGCGATCTGCCAGTTTTTTGATTTGATCTCGCGACAAAAAAACATTTTGTGTAATGTTATCAATCACAACAAAGTCGTTGCCTAAGCCGTGCATTTTGGAAAAATTAACTAACATAGCGCTCTAATTCGGTTTTGCTCTGTGCTAATCATGCCACAGAGCAGCTAGTAGACAAAAACGTTTATGGTAAAACTTTCTCACCTTGATAAAGGCTTTCAATAGTTTCGCGTTCACGAATAAGATGATGCTGCTGACCATCTACCATTATTTCTGCAACACGCGGGCGCGAGTTGTAGTTTGAACTCATGGTAAAGCCATATGCACCAGCACTTCGCTGTGCGAGTAAGTCGCCTTGTTTAAGCGCTAGTTCACGATCTTTTCCTAAAAAGTCGCCGGTTTCGCACACCGGACCCACAATATCAAAGTTGTGAGTAGGTGTTTCGTCGTCGCGAACTGATACCGGAATGATTTTCTGCCACGCTTGATAAAGCGCAGGGCGAAGCATGTCGTTCATACCTGCATCTACAATGGCAAAAAATTTGTCTTGGTTTTGTTTAATAAATTCAACTTGAGTAACTAAAATACCTGCGTTAGCTGCAATAGCGCGCCCTGGTTCAAAAATTAGTTCAAGGTGTTTATAGTTAGCTAAGCGCTCGGTAACTTGCGCTGCATATTCACTTGGGTGCGGTGGTTGCTCATTGTTATATGGCACGCCTAAACCGCCACCAATATCTAAGTGAGTTAGCTCAATACCGTTGGTTTTTAGCTCATCAATAAGCGCCATGAGTTTATCAAGGGCTTCTAAAAATGGTCTTACTTCAGTTAATTGAGAGCCAATATGGCAATCAACACCAATAATTTTTAAACCAGGTAAAGCAGCTGCTTGTTGATAAACACTTACAGCAGTTTGTATATCAATACCAAATTTATTTTCTTTTAAACCAGTAGAAATATACGGATGTGTTTTTGCATCTATGTCGGGGTTTACGCGAATAGAAATAGGCGCTTCTAGGTTAAGCTCGCAAGCCACTTCAGAAATACGCTCAAGCTCAGAGGCTGATTCAACGTTAAAACATTTAATGCCCAGTTTTAATGCGTAAGCTATTTCGTCAGACGTTTTCGCCACGCCCGAAAAAACAACTTTAGAAGCATCGCCTCCCGCTTTAATTACACGCGCAAGTTCGCCTTTGGATACAATATCGAAACCCGCTCCTAAGCGCGCTAATATATTAAGCACGGCTATATTTGAGTTTGCTTTAACGGCGTAACATACCAAGCTTTTATGATTTTTAGTGGCGTTAGCAAACGCTAAATAATGGCGTTCAAATGTAGCACGCGAGTACACATAACACGGCGTGCCGTATTGCTGCGCTATGCTTGCCACACTTACGTCTTCGGCAAATAATTGGTTGTTTTTGTAGTTAAAATAATCCATTTATTGCTCCTGACTTTGCGATGTTTTGACTTGCTCAGCGGTAGTGGCTGGTTTAGCTGTATTTTGAGGTTGGTTGTGCTCTGTTTGTTGCTCTGGTAAATATAACGGACCGCTTTGTCCGCAGCCAGCTAAGGCGCTTAACAGTACAGTGCTTATTAATAGTTTTTTTAATTGTAAGGTATGTGTCGCTTTCATTAGATTAATACGGTTGCTGGCTTTATAATCGCAGAGTAACAGAATATCTAAAAAATGCAGCTATTCGCGGATGATTTTATTCCTGTTACACTAGGACTTGTTTATCTCTCGAGGTTGAATTTGCGCTGCCCGTTGGGTTCGTCCTAGGAACGATTTACTCTTTGTTGCTCGGTTTTAACTTAGTCCACTAGGTTACAAATCTCGCGCCGCGATTAAATCGCCCCTAGATAGAACAAATTTCAATCCTGAAAGGTTAACAGGCCCTAGCTGCACATTTTTAAAGCTAATTCAAAGCTAAAACGTACCCAATATTAGGCGGCTCGCCTGCAAAGGAAATAACAATGACTGAACACGAATATCACCAATTAGCCGAAGCTCTTATGTTCACTATTGAAGAGCAGGTTGATGATTGCGAAGCTGATTTAGATTACGAATCGGCACAAGGTATTTTAGAAATTATTTTTCCTGATAAAAGTAAAATAGTGATTAACAAGCAAGCACCTCTTCATCAAGTATGGGTTGCGACTAAGTTTAACGGACATCATTTTGAAATGCGTGATGGGTTATGGATTGATAACCGTTCTGGCGCTGAATTTTGGGCGTTTATAAATGAAGCCTCAACTCGCCAAGCAGGCCAAGAAGTTAAGTGGCAATCATCACTATGAGTTTAGAATTTGTAGAATATGCAGCCCAAAGTGAGCACAAAGCAACGGTTATTTGGTTACATGGTTTAGGTGACTCTGGGGATGGTTTTGCGCCAGTAGCTCCGCAGCTTAATTTACCAAGTGAGCTTGGTATACGGTTTGTTTTTCCGCATGCGCCAGTACAACCGGTCACCATAAATGGTGGCATGGAAATGCGCTCTTGGTACGATATTAAATCTATAGAATTAGATAAGCGTGCCGATGAACAAGGCGTAAGGGATTCGGCTGCAAAGGTAGAAGAGTTAATTAATAAAGAAATTGCTAATGGTATACCTGCTAATAAAATTATTTTAGCTGGCTTTTCTCAAGGTGGTGTTGTGTCTCTGCATTTAGCGCCGCGCTTTGAGCAAAAGCTTGGGGGTGTTATGGCGCTTTCTACTTATATGTGTGTGCCGCAAAAATTTGCTGATGAAGCAAAGCATACTGATTTAAACGTATTTATGGCTCATGGTAGCCAAGATAACGTTGTACCGCATAGTGCGGGAAGAAGTGCGTTTGAAGTATTAACAGCACATAACATGGATGTAAGCTGGCAAGAATACCCAATGGCTCACCAAGTTTGCGCAGAAGAATTGCAAGCTATTCGCCAATGGTTAATTGCTCGTTTAAGCTAATTTTGGAACCGCTGAGGTCAATATGAGTCAAAAAATAGTTATTAAAGCAAATGTTAAACGCGAACTACAAGAGAGTGTACCAACGGTAAGCTACGAGTGGAATTGGCGTCGTATTGTGAGTATTGCTATGTTGGTATTAATGACCTCTGCAGCAGTTGTGTATGGCTTAACAACGTCAGCCAGTGCAGAGCAAGGTGAGCATCCAAATGAGCAGGAGCAATTTTTAAGCTTTAGCAATAACGCTCAAAACCAGACAAACGTTGAAGTAACGTATGTTGAGCCTGAATCATCAGTAAACAATACCCATAATGAGCCTGAGCTTGTAAATAATCCCCCTGTTTTATTGGCTAACAACGATAGTGTTACTGAACAAAGCGAAAGTATTAATACAGAGTTAAACTCAAACCTTGATAATGATGTGCAAGAAGAAACCGCAGAAGCTCAAAACGTAGCTAAGCCAGCCAGTCAAAGCGACTTACTTTTAGAGTTAGAAAGTGATGATGGCGCATTGAGTGGCACTGAAGGTTTTTCGCCGACAGCACAAGTGGCAAGTGTGGCTTTGGGCGCGCAAATAGACACGGGTAAAATTAGCCGTGCGGTACTTACTCGTAAAGTAAGTAAGCGTGAGCCCACTAATGTGTTTGCTGCTGATATTCGATTAAGTCAGTTTGATGAAGGTGTATCGTTTTTTAGTGAGATTAAAAACCTTCAAGGCCAGCAAGTTAAGCATGTTTGGTCGTTTGAGGGTGAGACTATGGCTGAAATTACACTTAATGTTACTTCGCCTCGCTACAGAACGTACTCAACAAAAAATATCATGGACACACAGACAGGCCATTGGCGTGTTGATGTAGTTGATGAGCAAGGTAATTTAATTGCCCAAAAAGAATTTAGAATTTTAGCTGACTAAAACTAGCTAAACGCAGTAATTAATTGGATACCCCTATGACAGAAAAAACAAAATTAGTACGCATCGCAACGCGCAAAAGCGCCTTAGCACTTTGGCAGGCCGAATTTGTAAAAGCAGAGCTTGAGCGTTTTCATGCAGATGTGCGCGTAGAATTAGTCCCAATGTCGACGCAAGGGGATATAATTTTAGATACGCCATTGGCTAAAATTGGCGGTAAAGGCTTATTTGTTAAAGAGCTAGAGCAAGCTATGTTAGATGGCCGAGCTGATATTGCCGTGCATTCTATGAAGGACGTGCCAGTAGAGTTCCCAGAAGGATTAGAGCTGTATACTATTTGTGAGCGTGAAGATCCGCGTGATGCGTTTGTATCAAACAATTTTGCAAATTTAAACGAGCTACCACAGGGCGCCATTGTGGGTACTTCGAGCTTACGCCGCCAGTGCCAAATTAAAGCACTTCGCCCTGATTTAGATATTCGTGATTTGCGCGGTAATGTAAATACGCGTTTAGGTAAATTAGATGATGGCCAATACGATGCTATTATTTTAGCTGCAGCAGGGCTTATTCGCTTAGAAATGGAGTCGCGTATTGCTGACTACATTGAGCCAGAAGTGTCATTACCGGCAAATGGTCAAGGCGCTGTAGGTATTGAGTGCCGTATTGATGATGAAGTAACAAAAGCATTACTTGCACCACTTGAGCATACTCAAACACGTATTCGCGTAAATGCAGAGCGTGCGATGAATCGCCATTTAGAAGGTGGTTGCCAAGTGCCTATTGGTGCTTATGCATTAGTTGATGGCGAGCAGGTACATTTGCGTGGTTTAGTGGGTGCTGTTGATGGCAGCGAAATTTTACGCGACGAAGTAACTGGTCATGTAAATGATGCAGAAAAACTAGGCATTGAGCTTGCTAAAAAATTACTAGCTCAAGGCGCAGACAAAATATTAGCTGAAGTTTATAGAGACGCATAAATGACACATATTCTGATAACTCGGCCCGAAGGAAAAGGCGCAGCCCTTGCACAGCAACTTGAGCAAGCGGGTTATCAGGCGTCTTTATTTCCGGTATTAAAAATAACGCATTTAACACCCTCCAGCACTGAACTTAGTCCGCTGTTAAATGCAGATAAAATAATATTTATATCGCAAGATGCAGTCAGTGCACTTTCGCAATTAAAACCCGATATAAATACCAAAGCGCAGTTTTATGCGGTTGGACAACAAACAGCCGACATTATATATGAGCAATTTGGTGTGCGCGCAGCAGTACCAAAGCAGTATGATTCAGAAGGGTTACTTGCGCTCAAATCACTCGCCGAGGTTGATGGCAGTAATATAGTGTTAGTTAAGGGGCAAGGTGGCCGCCCTGAGTTAGCTAAAACGCTAAAAGAGCGTGGAGCTTTTTTAAATAATTGTGTTGTGTACAAACGTGAACCCACAGAGAGTATCACCCCTAACTGGACAGACCACTGGAAAAGCCAGAATGTACACGGTATAGTCATAACAAGTAATGCAGCAGTTGATGCTATATTTAAAAGCCTTACTGCACACCAACTACAATGGTTACAACAGTGCCGATTTTATGTTGCAAGCGAGCGGATAGCCGCTTATTTAAAGTTGCAACAGGTAAGTTCGGCTAATATACACATTGCAGCAGGGGCTAGCGATAATGCTATGTTTACCTGCATAAATCAGCAAGGTAGCAACATGAGCGAACAGTCAAAGCCAGTTACGGCAGAAAAAGCCACATCAACAATAGCTAACCCGGCCTCAGCTAAATCAGCTAAGCAAGAGCCAGCAGCTACAAAAAATACGACAGAAAAAAACAAACAAAAGGTAAGTAAGGTTGCAGCACTTGCGCTTCTTATTTCGTTAATTGTGGCCTCTGGTGTTGGATACGAGTTTTATCAAAAATTAAATGCTGGTAAGGCGCAAAACCTAGCCGTTAATGAGTTAAGCGAGCAAAATAAGTTACTCGTTCAAGAGCTGCAAGCACTTAAATCGGCGCAATCTAATTTGCAGCAAGCGCTGTTTAATAGTGAGAAAAAAGTAGCCGCAACCCTAAGTGAAAGTGCAGCTCAAAATCAGCAAGAACTAAAAGCAGCCCTGCAAAAAGCGCAGCAACAAGGCTCGTCTTTAAACCCACAAGAAGTAACCAGCTTACAGCGTATGGCTGAATTTAAACTATGGGCTGAAAAAGATTACCAAGGCACTAGTGCTGTTTTAAAGCGCTTAGATGCATTACTTAGCGAACACCCAGGAACAGTTGAAGTTCGCCAAGCTATTATGCAAGACATACAAACACTTGATAGCCTTAAACCTATAGCAACAGAGGCTATTTATTTACAGCTAAACAGTGCACTTAATAGCGTTGATAATTTAGTTTTTAATGCGGTTAACTTGCCAGAAGAAGCGGCTGCAATAGATGAAAATGCTTTAAGTGATGACGTGAGTGATTGGCAGCAAAACCTGAGTAATAGCTGGAATAAAATTGTGGATAGCTTTATTACTATTCGCCAGCACGAAGGTGTTTCCATTGAGCCATTACTTACAGATCAAGAGCGCCATTTAATTAATCAACGAATCAAGCTTAATATAACTCAGGCACAAGATGCACTTATGAGTAAGCAGGCGAGTATTTTCTTTAGCGCCTTAAGTGAAGCAAAACGTTTAGTTGGTGAGTACTTTAAGCAAGACGATGATGCAACCAAAACGGTACTTAAAGCGTTGTCTAAACTCGAAAAAGAGCAGCTTAATTTTAATCCAAAAATAACCTTAAATAGTACACAAAAGGTTAAGGAGTGGGCGCAATGATAGGGCTAATTATTTTAATTGTAGCTATTGTTGTTGTACTAGCGGTTACTCCATTTGTGCTAGATGAAAAAGGTTATGTACTTATTTCATTTAACAATACGACGATAGAAGGCACGATAGTATCGTTTTGTATAATGGCAGTCATTACCGCTGTTGTTTTATATTTAACATATAAGCTAATTCGCTACTTATTATCGATTTATCATAATACTAAACATGGCTTTTTTGCACGTAGCCAAGAGCGTAAACAAGCAGCGATTGAACAGGCGTTGTGGAGTGCTATTAACGATGACTATGAGCATGTAGAGCAGGCTCTATCGGGTAATAGCGTACCAGATAAGTTTGAAGATATACGCTTAGCATTACTTGCAAAAGCAGCGCTTGCTAATAATCAAGCAGATAAAGCACTTGAGCGTTTATTTGAAATAAGCCCAGAGCATCAATTAAAAGTAGCAAAGCTATGGTTGGCAAGTGGCGACAGTAGTGCGATTGAGTCACAAATGCGTATTAGCGCAGAAGCTAAAAAAGCCACCGCACTTGAGTTAAAACTTTATGCAGAAGTATTAGTACAGCAACAACACTTTAGTGCGCTGGAAGATTTTTTGCCGCGTTTATTACGCAAAAAAGCACTTACTGATGCACAGTGGACGCAGTTATTTAGTGCCTACTTTAATGCGTTAGATGCAGACAATCTGAGTGAAAAATATAAACAGCTTCCTAAAAAGCTGCAAGCTCATGCACACACTGCCTATTTAATGCAAATGGCGCAAGCAGGTCAACTGGCTGTTATTGAGGGTGACCTAATTAAAATGGTTAAACACAACGAACAGCATGCGCAACTGGCTAATATATTAAGTAAAGCGACGTCTGCTGATGCAGCTAAACTGCAAGTAAGCATTCAAGATCGTCTTAAAAAAGATGATTCAAATAACTCATTATTACTTGCATTGGCTTGCCTGGCTAACGCGCAAGGTGATTATGACTTAGCAGCTAGAATTTTTGATAAAGCACTGAATATGGAAAATAAAAAACAGTTTTCTGAACAAGCTGTTTTGAGTTATAAAAATAGTGCACAGGCAGAAAAGGCACTCGTTTTATATCAATAAATGACTACACTATAGCTACTTAGCATTTTTGTAGTTCAGGAGCACAAGCTTTGAGAAAGTTTTTAATATTAACCCTTAGTTTGGCTTGTGCTTATTTTTTTACTGGGTATTTTAGTAACTCACTTCTTGCTGTTGATGGCTATGCGGTCGCCTCTTGGCCGCCCTCAGGAATTGCTTTAGCGAGCTTTTTAATTTGGGGACGTAAGTCATTTATTGGCCTTATTATTGGTGCTTTTTGTACTAACTTAATTCACCTTGATAACGCAGTCGATATTCTTCACTTTAATGTTTTTTTACAGGCCATTTGCGTTACTTTAGCCTCTGTTTTACAGGCTTGGGTTGGCCGTCAAATTATAGTAAATGTTATAAAAGCGCCACTGGACCTATCTTCTTTAAAACACAGTATACAGAGCTTAATAGTTGCAGGACCAATATGCTGCGTTATTGCAGCAGGTGTAGGAACTAGCTTATTAGCATTGAATAATGTGATCCCTATGCATGCTATTTTTGATAGCTTTATAGCATGGTGGATTGGTGACAGTATCGGTGTACTTATATTTACTCCACTCATGCTCGCAGCCTTTAATTACACGCAAGTACGCCACCGTATGTTGGTAATTTTACCTTCACTATTAATTTATATACTGATCAGCGTTAGTTTTTATGGCGCTGCCAGTGTTAAAAAAGAAAAAGACATTCAAAAGCAAGAAGCCAAAATACTTACTGTGCAAAATGCTATAAGCCAAAAGCTCGACGGTATTACTGCTCACTTAGGATTACTAGCGGCATATTTTGCTAGTAGTGATGACGTTAATTTTAAAGAGTTTAAACAATTTACTTCAAAGCAGTTGGACTATAGCCAAGAAATTTTAGCATTTGAATGGATACCTTATGTACCAGCAAATAAGCTCGCAGATTTTGAAATACATGAAAATACAGCCACAGGAAAACCTTTATACATAAAAGAAAAATCACTTGATGGAGGTTGGCAACCTGCAGGTACTCGTAGTAATTACTTTCCTGTAAAATATGTATATCCCTTAAAAGATAATGAAGGTGTTTTAGGGTTTGATTTAGCTTCTAGTAAAGTAAGAGGTGCAGCGCTTAGCAAAGCGAAAGAGCTTAATGAACTTGCGCTAAGTGAGCCAATTAATTTAGTCCAAAATACAGCCGAACAGGGTGTACTCTTTTTATATCCAGTTTTTGGCGAGTTGTCTACCGAAGATGATTTTCAAGGTTTTGTAGCAGCGATTGTCAGCCCTAAACGCTTATCGCAAACACTATTATTTGATCACAACAACTCAATTTCAGCCAGTTTTTTTGATACAACGATACCAGGGAAAAAGCAGCCAATTTATATGGCTGACATAAATAATTCGCAAACGCTTTTTAAAGAGTATCAATTATTAATTGGCAAGCGCATGTGGCAGGTCGAGTTATACGAACCAATAGTTAGAACGTCTTGGCTAGTTTATTGGCTTGCACAAATAGTGGGTATGTTATTTGTGTGGTTACTGATTACATTTTTGATTTCGGTTACTGGTACAAATATACAAATTCGCGAACAAGTGGCTAAGCAAACACGTACTTTACGTAAAGAAAAACAAAAAGCAGATGAAGCGAGTCATATTAAGGGACAGTTTTTAGCGAATATGAGCCACGAAGTGCGTACCCCTATTAACGGCATAAAGGGGCTGCATTATTTAGCGCTACAGCAAAACGATTGGCAACAAGCTAGGAGCTACATAGAGCAAGCAGATGGTGCATTAGGTGTTTTACTGCGGGTATTAAACGATGTACTCGACTTTTCAAAAATGGAAGCAGGCAAGCTAGACTTAATGCAAGAGCCTATTAATGTAGCGAGTTTAGCGGATGAAATGCTTAATTTACTTCAGTTTGAAGCTGACATTAAATCAATAAAGTTAAGTCTCGATTTTGATAAAACATCAAATTTGGTCATTGATACCGATCCAATCCGCTTAAAACAAGTGCTGCTGAATCTGCTCAATAATGCGGTTAAATTTACAGGGGAAGGTGAGATCACTCTGAAAATTTGGCAGTCGAAAAAAATGACTTACTTTAGTATTAACGATACGGGTATTGGTATTAGTAGCGAAGCACAAAAACAATTGTTTAAACCATTTGCCCAAGCTGATAGCTCAACCTCACGTCAATATGGTGGCACGGGCTTAGGGTTAAGTATTTGCAGAAAGCTGGTTGAGTTAATGGGTGGTGCAATTGATTTAGTCAGTTATGAAGGTAAAGGTTCTACATTTACATTTAGTTTGCCGCTTATATCGCCTTTACCAAAGGCAGAGCAAATTCAACAGCAATACGACGAAATAGATGTAAGTACCTTATCATTCGTAAACTATAAGTTACTTTTAGTCGAAGATAACCCACTTAACCAGCATGTTGCCAGTGCAATTTTAAAAACAAAAGGGTGTATTGCCGACATTGCTAATGATGGTTTTGAAGCCATAGAAAAGCTAACCGAAAATAGCTACGATATTGTTTTGATGGATATTCAGATGCCAAAAATGGATGGACTCCAAGCAACAAAAGTAATTAGAAATGACTTAGGGTTAATTGATTTACCAATAATTGGCTTGTCGGCGAATGCCCATGACGATGACGTTAAAAAGGCATTAGCCTCTGGAATGAATAGTTATATTACCAAACCTATTGATGCAAATACGCTTTTTAAAACTCTTTGGCATTATTTATCAAATAAATAAGTAACGTTATTTTTTGCACAAAAAGCAGACATATGACCGCTTAAACTTAACGCAAACCATATAGACTTGAAAAATAACTATATCTGCGTATCATGCGCGCAAATTTAACTAAACTGGGTTGCTATTATGATCAATAGAAAATTACCTTTGCTAGATATTCACCGTCATTTAGATGGTAATGTACGTGCGCAAACCATATTAGAACTTGGTCGTCAGTTTAATATAGAGTTACCTGCAGATAACGTTGAGGCATTAATTCCTCATGTTCAAGTTATTGACCCTGAGCCAAACCTTATGGCTTTTTTACAAAAGTTAGATTGGGGTGTCACTGTACTTGGCGACTACGATGCGTGTAGACGCATAGCGATTGAAAACATTGAAGATGCACAAGCACAAGGCCTTGATTATGTAGAGCTTCGATTTAGCCCTTACTACATGGCACAAAGCCAAGGTTTACACCCAGAAGGGGTTGTAGAGGCGGTTGTTGATGGTATTAAATCAGCAACAAAGGATGCAAATATAAAAGCTAACTTGATTGGTATTTTATCGCGTACTTATGGCGTAAAAACATGTCAAAAAGAGCTTGATGCTTTACTCGCATTTAAAAATGATTTAGTCGCTGTTGATTTAGCCGGTGACGAAATTGGCTTTCCTGGTGAGTTGTTTGTAGAGCACTTTAAACAAGTACGAAATGCTTATTTAGCTTCGACTATTCATGCTGGAGAGGCACTCGGTGCTCCAAGTATTTGGCAAGCAATTAATGAGTTAGGTGCAAGCCGAATAGGGCATGGCGTTAAAGCTATTGAAGATCCAAAACTAATGGATTACTTACGCGATAACCGTATTGGTATTGAGTCGTGCTTAACAAGTAATATTCAAACCAGTACAGTAAACGATTTAGCTAAGCACCCACTTAAACAGTTTTTAGATCACGGTATTTTAGCGTGTATTAATACTGATGACCCTGCGGTTGAAGGCATTGAAATTGAGTACGAATATACCGTTGCAGCACCTAAAGCGGGCTTATCTCAAGCTGATATGGAAAAAGCCCAAAAAAATGCATTAGAAATAGCATTTTTAAGCGATGGCGATAAAAAAGAACTTTCAGCAATCGTTAGCGCACGTTAACTCTATTTAATACACATTAAAAATGCCGCTTTATAAGCGGCATTTTGTTATCTGCAATTTAGTGTGTTTGGCAGCTCATGTAATTATCGTAAAGTGCTTTAAGTACATCTGCTCGGCTGATCATGCCGATTACTTTAACACCCTCTACAACAGGGTAGTTTTTTGGTTTACCGGGCTGCATTTGCTCTGCAAGCTCAATAATATTGGTATCGCCGCTAACGGTCACTACCTTTGTTTGCATAAGTTGCGATACTTTAACCATCCCATCACAAAAATAACTGCTTTGCGTAAGTGGTTTTAATAGTTCTTGCTCAGATATAAATCCGACTAGGCATTTATCTTTATCAAATACTGGTGCGCCAAGTAGTTTAAATTTTTGTAGTTCTGCTATGGCTGTTGTCATTTCTGTATCTGGTGTGATATTTGGCAACTTGCGTTGCATAAAATCTTTTACTTTTGTATTTAGCATTTGGGTCTCTCCCGCTGATGTTCTATACAAAGTATGGTTTATAGATAGGGATTTAGGAAATTGTTTATGTTGATGAGATTGATAGGTTTTAACTATTAAGTATTTGTTGTTATATAAAATAAAAGCACCGATTAGGTTAATGCCAGTCAGTTAAGCTGACTGGCATTTTTCTTTTTATGGGGATACTTAGATGGTTTTGGCTTAACCCATCGGGGATATCTTCTATCCTCTCGTCTAGCTGGAAGCTTAAATAAGACC
>NZ_JADYXJ010000025.1:0-74655 GCF_015864365.1 Pseudoalteromonas sp. SWXJ133 | reverse complement strand
ATATTACCGGAGAAAAGAAAGCGAAAAGCTTATCCGCGAACGGTGCTCGCAAAGACACAAAAATATCCAGTTAGGTATAAACGAAAAAACACCACTCGTTCTTAAACGAGTGGTGTTATGCATTGCATGGCTTTTTTGATGTTGGCGTTATATTTGCAATCTCATCTAATATTAATGAGAACACTAATTAAATAGGTGCAAATAAAATGATCAGCATTCCGTCAATTGACGAAGCCGAAAAACTAATAGAAGAAAAGCTCGGAGGGTGGTTTGATGTTGTAATGAGTCATATCCCTAATTTTATAGTTGCGATACTGATCGCAATTGTGTTTTCAATATTGGCACGCTTTGCTGGCAGGCTGATGAAAAACGTATTACGCAGATCCCTCGATTCAAAACAAATTGCCGATTTAATGGCTTCAATATTTAAAGTTATTGTTTTGTGTATCGGTTTATTTATAGCGCTCGATTTTGTTGGCTTAAAAGGCACCGTTACCTCACTACTTGCTGGTGCGGGTATTGTGGGCTTAGCAATTGGTTTTGCGTTTCAAGATATGACCGAAAACTTGATAGCCGGTATTGCTATGGGTGTACGCAAACCATTCAAAACAGGCGACGTAATAGAAACCGATGACGTGTTTGGTTCAATACATTCTATAAACCTACGTAACACGCTAATAGAGAGCTTTTATGGGCAGTTAATACTGGTACCAAACAAAGTATTATTTAGAAATGTACTAAAAAATTACACCACTTTAGGCGCATAGAAGTACCTGTTGGTATTTCGTATGGCGATGATATAGAAAAAGCAAAAGACGTTATAGTCGAAAAAATTAATGAATTCGACTTTGTAATACGCAAAGATGAAACCGCCGTATACGCTGAAGGTTTTGGCGACAGCAGCATTAACTTACTGGTGTGGTTTTGGATTAAATACCCAGGCGAGCCTGACTTTATGACGGTACGCCACAAAGGTGTTGTTGCCGTTAAGCAGGCACTCGATGAGGCTGACATTAGTATTCCATTCCCAATTCGTACTTTAGATTTTGGTATTAAAGGCGGCGAAAAACTCGATGCCATGATAAGCGACAAAATAAGCCAGCAGTCATCAAATAAAGACAGTAGCGACGGTACTGACTCTAACCAAAGTGAGTAATTTAGTTAAAGCTCATTAGGCAAAAGCATTGGGAAATAGTTACTTACCAACAGCGCATTTTTACAGAGTAAAAAATGCGCTTTTTAATTAGTTCAAGTCACTTTTCTTTATTCATTAATTATTTTCTCCAGCAGATTTTGTAACGTATTTTTTATAAGGTAAGTTTCCCTTTTATCTATTTATTATGCAATTATTGGTTATACAAGGTGTATTTTTTTTAGATATTAGGGTTACAAACAAATGAAGTTAAGGATTAAATGGTTTACAAAAATAATTTTATTTTCAAGCCTAGTTATTAGCTTTATTTCAGTAGGTAACGAATATAATGCTAAATATGATGTGAGTTATAAATTAAATATAGATAACAATACCGCTGAAATACTTTTTCTCGATAAAAACAAAAACCTTACCTCTACATTAATCTTACCAAATAAAGCGGCATATATTGAAAAAGAGAAGTTACGAGAGTTTTGTAGCTCAGATGATGTTTTATGCCCTAGAAAAAGTTATGAAAGTAACGTTATCACTTGGTCACCTGATAATGAATATTTAGCTGTGTTTGTGGGTAATACAAAAGGGTTTTGGTTTATCCCCAGTAAAGAGATAACAAAAGCCGCATTCAATAAAAATAATGTAGTTAAAGTCGGCGTACATACTCAAAACGATAAAATAAATATTGCTCTATTTCATGGCGCGGCAGGATGGGTTGATAATCATCATTA
This sequence comes from Pseudoalteromonas sp. SWXJ133, assembly GCF_015864365.1. Lineage (NCBI taxonomy): Bacteria > Pseudomonadati > Pseudomonadota > Gammaproteobacteria > Alteromonadales > Pseudoalteromonadaceae > Pseudoalteromonas > Pseudoalteromonas sp. SWXJ133. The sequence goes on along the minus strand of NZ_JADYXJ010000025.1, from coordinate 72,777 downwards.
CGTTTTTTCAGCGGGTTTAAGTGGTGACAATTTTGTTTATAAGTTTAACCCAAAAACAAAGGAACTTAAGGGTTTTCCTTTTGAGCTAAATGAAGATTCTACGGTAAGCAGTTTTAAAGAAGTTTTTGTTGAAAGTTTTAATTCACAAAAAAGTAGTTTTAAATTAAGTGATGTTATTCAACAACTAGATAAATTGAAATAACTACAAAAAATAAACATAAAAAAGCGCAGCTTGTGTTGGAGTAACAAGCCGCGCTTATGAATTAGTTATACAAATAAGTTTATGTGGTGCGTATTAAATAACGCTAATTTTGTTACGAATGATTTTAACCCCATCCATATTTTCTAAAAACTTTTGAGCCAGTGCGCGCTGAAAACCAGTTTGTGCTTCACCGTATAAATCTACTTCACCATTTTTTACCTGCACGCGAATATCACTTAACGCTAGGTTAGGATTAGTTCGTAGGGTGTTGGTGATAGCTTGTTGTAAGTTAGGTTGAGTGGCTACACTGCTTACTACGGCCATGTTGGTTGCTGCACTTACTTTTGTAGCGCAAGCTAATAAAAATAAACAACAAAATGATACTAAAGCGATAGTTAACTTGAAGCGGTTCATAACTTAATCCTTACATTACGGTGAATAGTGCAGCCACAATATGGAAATTCCATCGGCTAGGTTATCTTTGTAGTTACAATTTCGGTGCCAATATTAACGCTATGAAATATAAGGGAATTTTATTAAGTGGGAATTCAGGTGGGCAAAAATTACATTTAAATGAGTATGAGTTACATGCTTGGGTTACATATGTAACAGGTACAAACAGCAGAGCCTGCAAGGCTTGCATTAAAAAGCCGACAAAAGTCGGCTTAGTATAAAAATGTTTTAGGTTACTTTTTCTTTTTAACCTTAGCCTTTTTCTTGGCTTTCATTTTTACTGGATCTTTACGTTTTTTAGCCGGTGGCTTAGCTTCTTTATGCTGTGGCTCGACACCTCTAATTACACGGCGTTTTAATTTTTGTTCAACGTAGCGCTCTACTTTATATAAAATACCAATATCGTGTGCTTCAACTAGCGATATTGCTATCCCTTTTTTACCAGCACGGCCAGTACGACCAATACGGTGTACATATACGTCGGCAGTACGCGGCATATCAAAGTTAATAACGTGGCTGATGTCAGATACATCAATACCACGTGCAGCTACGTCGGTAGCAACTAATATGCTTGTTTTGCCACTGTGGAAGTTTTCCATGGCTTTCATACGTTTGTCTTGTGGCATTTCGCCGCGTAACCACGCCGCTTTTACATCATTAGTTGTAAGTTCGCCAATCAATGTTTCTAAGCGTTCGCGAGTTTTAACAAACACAATCGCTTTAGTTACGTCAGGGTTTTTTAGCGTATTAACTAATAATTCAAGTTTGTGATGATAATCGTCGGCTAAATGTACCCATTGGTGAATTTTAGCTTTTTCTTTACGTGACGATTCGGCTTCTAATAGAGCTGGGTCGCTTAATGTTTTTTCAGCAAACCTTTCTACGCTGTCACCTTCAAGTGTTGCTGAGAATAAAAAACATTGGCGACGATTTTTAGCTTCGTCACAAATACGGCTCATTTCTTTTTTGAAACCCATATCTAACATGCGATCTGCTTCATCAATAATAAGCATTTCTACGTGTTCAGCATGAAAGTTTTCGGTTTCTAGGTATTCCATTAATCGACCTGGTGTGGCGATTAAAATATCATTATTTTTTTCAAAAATTTCTTTATGCGTGCCGTAGTTAATACCGCCTGTTACTACACCAATTTTTAGGTGTGTGCGTTTAGCTAGCAGTTCACATTGTTCATGAATTTGATAAGCCAGCTCACGAGTCGGGGTCATAACGAGTACGCGCGCAAAACCAGGGTCACGACGTGGGAAATCCAGTAAGTACTGAATAGCCGGAATTAAAAATGCCGCTGTTTTACCTGTACCAGTAGGCGCAGATGCTAAAATATCGCGCCCCTGTAGTGCTTCAGGAATAGCTTGTTGTTGAATGCTGGTTGGCGTCTCGTAGCCCATTTTATTAATGGCATCGAGTAGCTTGTTATCAAGATCAAATTCAGAAAATTGCATAGAGTGTCTAAAATAAGGGACAATTACCCTGATTATACGCGCTATGCTGCGCTTGGTGAATGAAAAGGTGAAAAAATGTCTGGTTTTGTATTTAAACAATTTAAAGTTGAACACGACCACTGTGCAATGAAAGTTTCTACCGATGGCATTTTGCTTGGCGCATGGGCTAATTTAAGCGGTGCAAAGTCGTTACTTGATATAGGCACCGGCACCGGCTTACTAGCACTAATGTGTAAGCAGCGCAGTAATGAGCTTGATATAACTGCGGTAGAAATTGACGAAAGCGCCTATACCCAAGCATTACAAAATGTAGCTAATAGCCCGTGGCCAACTATAAGTATTACGCACCAAACTATTCAACGCTTTAGTAGTGAAGTTAAATTTGACGTGGTTATCTCTAATCCACCGTATTTTAATCACAGTTTAAAAGGCGATAATGTTGCGCGTAATACCGCACGCCATACCGACGGCCTAAGTTTTGAAGAGTTAATTAATGCGTTTAAACATTTAAGCCATAGTGGTTCCCGCTTTAGCTTAATACTCCCAAGCGTTGAAGGCGCATTATTTATTGAGCTTGCTACTCAAAATGGGCTTTATTTAAATGCTCATTGCCAAGTAAAAGCCACGCCCAATAAAGATATTAGCCGCAGTTTAATGACATTTAGCTACGTAAAAAGCGATATAGAATCATCAATCCTGTGTATTAGAAACTTAGATAATACCTACACTGCTGATTATATAGCCCTATGCAAAGCATTTTATTTGAAAATGTAAACTGCCTAGTTATGTAGGTTATCTAGTAATAAAGGATAATTTACCTATTATGCATACGTATTCAGTTTTTATTTAATCAATTACCAATCTAGTGTTAACCACTTGTAAATAACATCGAGTAGTTGTTTTGCTCGCTCAACAATTGGATCACACACTATGAAACTCAATAAAATAATCACCACCGCAGGTTTAAGCCTAGGGTTGCTCTTACCTAGTATTGCGACTGCTACGCCCACCACATTTGTACATTTGTTTGAATGGAATTGGCAAGATGTAGCGCAAGAATGTGAGCAATACCTAGGACCAAAAGGCTACGCTGCAGTACAGGTCTCGCCACCTAATGAGCACATTACAGGAAGCCAATGGTGGACACGTTATCAGCCAGTAAGTTATGAACTGCAAAGTCGTGGCGGAAACCGTGCACAGTTTATCGATATGGTAAATCGCTGTAGTGCAGCTGGGGTTGATATTTACGTTGATACGCTTATTAACCATATGGCAGCAGGAAGTGGCACAGGCACAGCCGGAAATAGCTTTGGTAATAAAAGCTTTCCTATTTATAGCCCACAAGATTTTCATGAAAGTTGTACCATTAATAACTCTGATTATGGCAACGATCGCTACCGAGTACAAAACTGTGAACTAGTTGGACTTGCCGATTTAGATACCGCTTCAAACTATGTGCAAAATACCATTGCAGCATATATTAACGACTTACAAGCTATTGGCGTAAAAGGCTTTCGGTTTGATGCTTCTAAACATGTTGCAGCAAGCGATATCCAAAGTTTAATGGCCAAAGTAAATGGCTCGCCAGTGGTTTTTCAAGAAGTGATCGATCAAGGTGGGGAGGCTGTTGGTGCCTCTGAATATTTAAGCACAGGTTTAGTTACTGAATTTAAATATAGCACTGAGCTTGGTAACACTTTTAGAAACGGCTCGCTTGCATGGCTGAGTAATTTTGGCGAAGGGTGGGGCTTTATGCCAAGCTCTTCTGCGGTGGTTTTTGTAGACAATCACGACAATCAGCGCGGGCACGGCGGCGCTGGCAATGTTATTACCTTTGAAGATGGCCGCTTATATGACTTAGCCAATGTATTTATGTTGGCTTATCCGTACGGTTATCCAAAAGTAATGTCGAGTTATGATTTTCATGGTGATACAGATGCTGGTGGGCCAAATGTACCGGTACATAATAATGGTAACTTAGAGTGTTTTGCTAGTAATTGGAAGTGTGAGCATCGTTGGTCATATATTGCAGGCGGGGTCGATTTTAGAAATAACACCGCCGACAATTGGGCAGTAACAAACTGGTGGGATAACACGAATAATCAAATATCATTTGGCCGAGGTAGCTCGGGTCATATGGCTATTAACAAAGAAGACTCAATGCTTACTGCAACTGTGCAAACCGATATGGCGCCAGGGCAATACTGTAATGTGTTAAAAGGCGAACTGTCAGCTGATGCTAAAAGCTGTAGTGGTGAGGTTATAACGGTTAATTCCGACGGTACTATTAATCTTAATATTGGCGCTTGGGATGCGATGGCAATTCATAAAAATGCCAAGTTAAATACCAGTTCTGCCTCAAGCACTGAAAGTGACTGGCAGCGAACGGTTATTTTTATTAATGCACAAACACAAAGCGGACAAGATATGTTTATCCGTGGTGGAATTGACCACGCTTATGCAAATGCAAACCTTGGTCGAAATTGCCAAACAAGTAATTTTGAGTGTGCAATGCCTATTCGTCATAACAATTTAAAAAATGTCACAACAAGCCCTTGGAAAGCAAATGATAACTACCTTGATTGGTATGGTATAGAAAATGGGCAAAGTAGCGAAGCAGAAGGTTCTGCTACCGACTGGACAACGAACGTTTGGCCAGCAGGTTGGGGCGCTGAAAAAACGGTAAACACAGATGGTTTTGGTGTGACACCTTTAAATATATGGGGCGAACACTATTGGATGCTTGATGTAGATATGGATTGCAGTAAAGCGGTTAATGGATGGTTTGAACTAAAAGCATTCATTAAAAATGGCCAAGGATGGGAGACTGCCATTGCACAAGACAATCCACTTTATACAAGTACTAATCATATGGCGCAATGCGGAAAAATTAATAAATTTGAGTTTAATAATTCAGGTGTAGTAATTCGTAGTTTTTAAAAGTAAGCAAAAAAGCTCATATGACAACCTAAACTAATGATTATTAGTTTAGGTTTTTTATTTTATGTACAGCGCTTTAATAGTGTGTTTATAAATCACCTGATATGATTTAGCCATTAGCCCCTTAATTTAAAGGCAGCACAATGAAAAAATTAAATAAAATAGCATTACTTAGCACGTTAGCAGCCACCATTTTTGCAAGCCAAGGTGTGTTTGCTGCTATTACGCCTATAGGGCTTTGGAAAACGATTGACGAGGATACAAACCAAGCTAAGTCGTATGTACGTATTACCCAAACCAGCGGTGTATTGACCGGCAAAGTTGAAACCATTCTTAACCCTGCAAAACAAAATGATATATGCAGTAAGTGCGATGATGAGTTAAAAGATCAGCCTATTTTAGGAATGACTATAATCACGGGTGTAAAAGCACAAGATGATGGTGTTTGGGGAGACGGTGAAATACTCGACCCAACAAATGGTAAAACCTACACTTTACAACTAACCCCGCAAGATGAAGGTAAAAAACTCGAGGTACGCGGCTACATTGGCTTTTTTTACCGAAACCAATATTGGCTAAAAGTAGAGTAAGTTTTACTACTTATTTAATCACTGGGCGTTAAATAATTAAGTATTAACTGAAATCATTTTTGCGCTTTGCCTTTCTTACTCACTAAGCCAGCTATATTTAATTGGCATTCAATTTTGAGTAATAATAAAGGAAAAAAGATGATTAAGTACATAGTTGCTTTAATAATGCTTAGCGCACTGTTAATAAGCGGTGGGGCAAATGCAAAGGATGATGCTGTAAATACGGGTTGGTTTAATAACACGGCTGTTAAAGGGTACGACAGCGTTGCTTATTTTACGCAAAATAAAGCCGTTAAAGGCAGCGACAAATACACGTTTAGTTATTTAGGTGCCAACTGGCACTTTTCGAGTGAAGAAAACAAAACGACATTTGCAGAAAACCCAAAACGTTATGCACCGCAATACGGTGGTTGGTGTGCTTATGCAATGGCTGATGAAGGTAACGCTGTAGGTATAGACCCAGAAGCATTTTATATTCACGAAGGTAAGCTTTACTTAAACTATAGCGAAAGCGTGCAGCAAAAATGGTTAAGTAATTTACTACCGTACATTGTTATGGCTGATGGATATTACCCACAAACGACCAATGTGATGACGTTTCAATAAATTACTCATATTACTAATCAAAAGCCCGCAACTAAACTAGTTGCGGGCTTTTTGCTTTTTATTTATTAGCTTATTAATTAAAGCGTTTCGCCGTATTCAGTCATTACCTGTTCAACCCATGTTGCAATGCGGTCGTCGCTTAGCTCGTATTGACTGTCTTCGTCGAGCGCGAGTCCTACAAACTGTTTACCATCAGGCGTTAATGCTTTTGAAGCTTCAAACTCGTAACTACTGTCGTTTGGCCAAAAACCAAGTTGAGTAAATGTTTGCGTATTTATTTCGTCGTGTAGCATGCCTAGCGCATCTTGAAACCACTGCCCGTAACCTTGTTGATCGCCCATGCCAAATAAAGCAATGGTTTTACCATTTAGGTTTACGTCGGCTATGTCGTCCCACTTTGACTCCCAGTCTTCTTGTATTTCACCAAAATCCCATGTTGAAATACCAAAGATGATAAAGTCATACTGCTCTGCATTTTTTAGTGGCTCGTCTTTAATATTGTGCAGGGTAACTATATCGGCACCAATAATGTCGCGAATCTTTTCTGCTGCCATTTCGGTGTAGCACGTAGTAGAACCAAAAAATAAACCAATTTGCATCGTATTTATCACTGTGTAATTGCCTGATATGATAGGCTCAAGTTTACCGTAAGGTATTTTTAATTGATACCTTAGCAAAGCATGAGAGCATAATGTGACAACGCTATCTGACGATTCTTTTGAAAATAACAGCAGTATGAGCAGTAATAGCGACTACCTAGAAACCTTTTTAGATAGCCTGTACTTAGAACAAGGCGTAAGCGAAAACACATTAAGTGCTTATCGCAGTGATTTAGATAAGTTTTGCCTATTTTTAAAGGGCGAAAATTTAATGACGGTAACAGGGCTTGATGTTGAAAGTTACTTAGCGCACCGAGTCGATTTAGGCTTAAAACCACGCAGTACGGCACGCAGTATTAGTGCGCTAAAGCGTTTTTATCAGTACTTTGTGCGCGAAAAACTAATTAGCGACACCCCCATGCTAAATATTTCTCAGCCAAAAGCAGGGCAGTCGTTACCTAAAACACTCTCAGAGGCCGAAGTTGAGGCATTATTAAATGCGCCTAATACCGAAGAAGCGATGGGACTGCGCGATAAAGCCATGCTAGAGCTACTTTATGCAACGGGTTTGCGTGTAAGTGAGCTTGTTGGACTGCGCATGGAGCAAATTAATTTGCGCCAAGCAGTGGTGTTTGTAAAAGGTAAAGGTAATAAAGAGCGCTTAGTTCCACTGGGTGAAGAAGCCATGTATTGGCTTGAGCAATTTTTAAAGGGTGGGCGTGCGCAAATGATAAAACATGCCACCGATTTTGTGTTCCCATCTAAACGCGGAGTAGGCATGACGCGACAAACCTTTTGGCATAGAATTAAACACTATGCTATTTTGGCAGCAGTTGAGTCTCCATTATCGCCCCATACTATGCGCCATGCTTTTGCTACGCACTTATTAAATCATGGGGCAGATTTACGTGTGGTACAAATGATGTTGGGCCATAGCGATTTATCAACGACGCAAATTTATACCCATGTTGCCAATGAACGGTTAAAGTCGGTACATGCAGAGCATCATCCGCGTGCGTAAGTTTGAAAGTAAATATCATTAAGCCGGTCAATATATTAAGTATTTTTAGGATAGAGAGAAGTTATGAAAAAATTAATGTTAGCAGGTGCCATGTTGTGCACAAGTATTAGTGCATTTGCAAATGGCGTTGCTGTAACACCAGATGCTAATGATCCTATTATTACTAAATTTGCCGAGCTTGGTGTAACTGTAAAGCAAATTAACCCAAGTCCAGTAACGGGTTTAAAAGAATTGATTACTAACAAGGGCGTGCTTTACGCAAGTCCAGACGGTCAATATTTAATGCAAGGTACGTTAATTGATTTAAATAATCGTAATAACCTAACAGAGCAAGCATTAAATGGCGTGCGTGTTGAAGGTCTTAAAGAATACGAAGAATCGATGATTGTGTACAAAGCGCCAAACGAAAAACACAGCATTACTGTATTTACCGACATTAGCTGTGGTTACTGTCGTAAATTACACCGCGAGTTAGACGATTTACTTGATGCGGGTATTACCGTTAAGTACTTAGCGTTTCCACGTGGTGGCTTACAAGGTTCAGGTTACGCAGATTTAATGAACGTATGGTGTGCACGCGATCAGCAAGAAGCACTAACAGAAGCTAAATCGGGCACAAGCACTAAAGTAGTTGCAGGCTGTAGCGCACCGGTTGCAGAGCATTACCAATTAGGTCAAAGCTTTGGTATTAGCGGCACACCCGCTATTATTTTAGAAGATGGTACGATGATCCCTGGTTACCAGCCAGCAGCAGCACTAAAAGCAGCATTAGAAGCTAACAAAGCGTCGTAATTAAACGCTTAGTTATTATTAAAAAGGCCTTAATGGCCTTTTTTTGTCTTTTTAATACGACTCAATAAGTTAAAACCCTGCATGAAAAAACTAATCATTGCGCGTGAAAACGTTGACGACTCGCATCTGCCGAGTAATTTACACCCTGTAATTAAACAAATTTATGCTAACCGCAATGTATTCAATGCCGAAGAGCTAAATAACAGCGTAGCTACGCTTCACGACTTCAAATTGTTTAAAGACATCGACAAAGCCAGCGACTTATTAATTGAAGCATTAAAAGCGCAAAGCCAAATATTAATAGTTGGCGACTTTGATGCCGATGGCGCAACAAGCACTGCAACATTAATGCAAGGCCTTGAGATGTTTGGCTTTAAGCATTTAGATTACTTAATTCCTGACAGGTTTAGCTTAGGATATGGCTTAAGCCCCGCGCTTGCTGAGCAAATAGTACAAATAAAACCTGATTTAGTGATCACCGTAGATAACGGCATATCGTGTATTGCCGGTATTGATATTTTAAAAGCGGTTGGCATAAAAGTGCTGGTAACAGATCACCACTTACAAGGTGAGCAGCTGCCAAATGCAGATGCAATCGTAAATCCAAATAGACATGAATGTGATTTTCCGTCTAAATCTATTGCAGGCGTTGGCGTTGCTTTTTACTTATTAATAGCGCTGAGAAGCGTAATGCGAGATTTAGGTTATTTTGAGCAGCAACCGCCGCCTAATTTAGCTAACTTGCTCGACATTGTAGCGCTTGGCACGGTTGCCGATGTAGTGGCACTTGATGCAAATAACCGTACCTTAGTACACCAAGGTTTAGCACGTATTCGCAGTGGTAAAACACGCCCTGGTATTACCGCGCTTATTGAAGTGGCTAACCGCAATGCTGCGCGCTTAAGCGCAAGCGACTTTGGCTTTTCACTTGCGCCGCGTTTAAATGCAGCAGGGCGATTAGACGACATGAGTTTGGGTATAGCGTGCTTGCTTAGCACCGATATAAACCAAGCGCGTAGTATAGCGGGCGAGCTCGATAGCTTAAACTTTGCAAGGCGCGAAATAGAACAAGGCATGCAAGCCGAAGCGCAAGCCGTGCTTGATAGACTCGCATTTAGCGACGATAACATCCCTGATGCTATTTGTTTGTTTCAAGACGATTGGCATCAAGGTGTTATTGGGATTTTGGCTGGTCGCTTAAAAGAAAAATACCACCGCCCAACAGTTATATTTGCTGGTGGCGAAAACGGTGAAATTAAAGGCTCGTGCCGCTCTATTGAAGGGCTACACATGCGCGATTTACTCGAAGGGCTTAATACAGCCGACCCACACTTGATTAATAAATTTGGTGGCCATGCCATGGCAGCCGGCTTAATTATTAACGAGCAACACTTTAACGACTTTAAAAAAGCGTTTGATGCCGCAGTTAGCGCGCAACTGAGTGAAGAAAGTAAACGCTGTATTGTATTTACCGACGGTGAGCTGCCAAACGACTGCTTTACGATGGAATTTGCCCAGCTATTAAAGCAATCGGGCCCGTGGGGTCAGCAATTTCCTGAGCCGGTGTTTGAGCATACCTTTGAAGTAATACAGCAGCGCATAGTAGGCGAAAAGCATTTAAAGCTCGTGTTAAAGCACCAATCTGGTCGTTTAGTTGATGCCATTGCTTTTGGTATTGATGTAAAAGAATGGCCAGATACTGAGGCGAAGTTTGTAAAAGTAGCGTACCAGCTCGATATAAATGAGTTTAGAGGTAAATTTACGCTGCAATTAATAGTTAGAGAGCTTGAAAAAGTACACTAAAAAATATGTAATATCATGCATAAAATGCTAATAAAGCGCGCGGTTTTTTGTTAAAATCGGGCGTTTTTATCATTTGACGATAATTTATTGCGAAAATCCCATTTAAAGGGGCGCAATTACCTAGCCATTTTGGAGTGATGTACATGTTTGAAGTGAATCCTGTGATTAATCAAATCAAGGAAATTCGCGAACGTACTGAATTGCTTCGGGGGTACCTTTGACTACGCTCTTAAACAAGAACGCTTAGAAGAAGTTAACGCCGAGCTTGAAGATTCAGCCGTGTGGAATGAGCCTGAACGCGCACAAGCGCTTGGCCGTGAAAAATCAGCATTAGAAGCTGTTGTTGAAACAATCGACAACCTTGTAGCCGGTACTGATGACGTTGAAGGCTTACTTGAGCTTGCTGTAGAAGCTGAAGATCAAGATACCTTTGACGAAGCGCAAAGCGAGCTTGCTGATCTAAACGAGCAGTTAGAAGGTTTAGAGTTTCGTCGTATGTTTTCAGGTCCTCATGACTCAAACGATGCGTACCTTGATTTACAATCAGGTTCTGGCGGTACTGAAGCACAAGACTGGTGTAATATTCTACTTCGTATGTATTTACGTTGGGGCGAGGCTAAAGGTTTTAAAGTTGAGCTAGTTGAAGCGACCGACGGTGATGTTGCTGGTATTAAAGGCGCAACTGTCCGCTTTGTTGGCGAATACGCTTACGGTTGGTTACGCACAGAAACTGGTGTGCATCGCTTAGTACGTAAAAGCCCATTTGACTCAAGTGGTCGTCGTCATACTTCATTTGCTTCTGCGTTTGTATACCCAGAAGTTGACGATAATATTGAAATTGATATGAATCCGTCAGACCTGCGTATAGACGTTTACCGTGCATCGGGCGCGGGTGGTCAGCACGTTAACACCACCGAATCGGCGGTTCGTATCACTCACGTACCAACAAATACCGTAGTGCAGTGTCAAAACGAGCGTTCGCAGCATAAAAATAAAGCCCAGGCGATGAAGCAGTTAAAAGCTAAATTATTTGAGCTTGAACTACAACAGCAAAATGCTGAAAAACAAACGCAAGAAGATGCTAAATCTGATATTGGTTGGGGTAGTCAAATTCGTTCATACGTACTTGATGACGCACGCATTAAAGATTTACGTACAGGCGTTGAAAACCGCAATACCCAATCGGTACTTGACGGTAACTTAGATAAATTTATTGAAGCCAGCCTTAAATCTGGCCTATAACCACCAAGCTAATAAAGAGCTAAAAAATGACTGATAAAATCCAAGACGAAAACAAGTTAATCGCTGAGCGTCGCGGCAAGTTAGACGCTATACGCGAAAATTGCCCAGCCAACGGTCATCCAAACCAATTCCGTCGTGAGCATTACACGGCTGATTTGCAAGCCCAGTTTGGTGATAAGAGCAAAGAAGAATTAGTAGAGATGCAAGAAGTTGTGTCTATCGCTGGCCGTATTTTAGCAAAGCGTGGACCGTTTTTTGTAATTCAAGACATGAAAGGTCGCGTACAAGCGTATGCATCTAAAGATGTTCAAAAAGATCTTAAAGAAAAATATGGTCAACTAGACACTGGCGATATTATTGGTGTTAAAGGCGCATTAAATAAATCAGGTAAAGGCGATTTATACGTAGAAATGACTGAGTACCAACTATTAACTAAGTCACTTCGTCCGTTACCAGAAAAATTCCATGGCTTATCAGATCAAGAAACAAAGTACCGCCAACGTTACGTTGACTTAATTACTAACGAAGCAACGCGCGAAACATTCCGTATTCGTTCACAAGTAGTTGAAGGCATTCGTCGCTTTTTAGCAGACCGTGACTTTATGGAAGTAGAAACACCAATGCTACAGGTTATACCTGGCGGTGCATCTGCGCGTCCGTTTGTAACTCACCATAATGCACTTGATATCGACATGTACTTACGTATAGCGCCTGAGCTTTACTTAAAGCGCTTAGTGGTAGGTGGTTTTGACCGTGTATTCGAAATTAACCGTAACTTCCGTAACGAAGGGTTATCTACGCGTCACAATCCAGAATTCACAATGATTGAATTTTACCAAGCATACGCTGATTACATCGACCTGATGAACATCACCGAAGACATGCTTCGTACGGTTGCAGAAAACGTACTAGGTAGTGCAGTTGTAGTTAATACAACTAAAGACGAAAACGGCGAAGTAATTGACTCAGTTGAGTACGACTTTGGGCAACCGTTTACACGTTTAAGCATGAGCGATGCAATATTAAAATATAACCCTGAGTTTGATGCTGCGGTATTTAATGACCCAGAAAACCACTTTGACGAATTAAAAGCGTACGCTAAACAAGTGCACGTTAAAATTCCTGAAAATTGTGTTTGGGGCCCAGGTAAGTTCTTGTGTGAAATATTTGAAGAAACAGCAGAGCACATGCTTATTCAACCTACGTTTATTACTGGCTACCCGTGGGAAGTTTCTCCACTTGCACGCCGTAACGACGAAAATGCATTTGTTACAGACCGTTTTGAATTTTTTGTTGGCGGTCGTGAACTTGCAAATGGCTTCTCTGAGCTTAACGATGCACAAGACCAAGCTGAGCGCTTTACTCGCCAAGTTGAAGAGAAAGACGCAGGCGATGATGAAGCAATGCATTACGATGAAGACTACATACGCGCACTTGAGTACGGCTTACCGCCAACTGCAGGTGAAGGTATTGGTATTGACCGTTTAGTAATGTTGTTTACTGACTCACCTACAATTAAAGACGTTATTTTGTTCCCGCATATGCGTCCACAAGCTGACTAAGCTTTGGGTAGAACAAAGTAAGTTAATAAACGCCGCTTAATAGCGGCGTTTTTTGTTTGAAATTCATGTTTTAGTCAAAAATTACTACATCAAAAATTAAATCTAGTTATTGGTTCTGATTAATATTTAATTCAGCTTCACTGGCTTATTGTTATTGGCAGTTTTTAGTATTAGAACTAACAGTGCTATAACTTTTCAGTATGATTGTTTTTTAAACATAATGTTGTATTTATGTAAATTTTTTATGTATAATACGCACGAAATTTACACTGCTTAGTATTAGCAGTCGAATATAGATTCTTAAAGGACTTAGGATAATAGTATGAAAGACGAACGTGTAGAATATTTATCAGAGAAATGCACTACAGAGGAAGAGCGGGATGCTTATTACCGTGTTTGTATCGCTGAGTTTCAACAATTAGGTTATCAAGAGCAATACTTAGCTCAATTGACTGATGAGTTAGTTCCGATGCTAGGTGTTAAATCAGTCGGTAAAAGTACATAACCTGCTCGAAATTCAACCTAATCACACTTTAAAACCAAGCATATGTGTAATCTATAACCATATAGTCGTTTTTGGTAGAAAAGTGTTTGACATATTTTCTGAAATCTTTATTATACGCCCCACAAGACGGAGAGGTGTCCGAGTGGCCGAAGGAGCTCCCCTGCTAAGGGAGTATAGAGTTTGTAGCTCTATCGAGGGTTCGAATCCCTCCCTCTCCACCATTTCTTTTAATGGCGTGTTTTGTAAAGTTTTAAAGTATGGGTGCATAGCTCAGCTGGATAGAGTACTCGGCTACGAACCGAGCGGTCGGAGGTTCGAATCCTCCTGCGCCCACCATACTTTAATAACTCTGCTTAGAGTCTAAATAAGCAATTAAAGTGTTTGGCTTTATAACCAAGCGGTCGGAGGTTCATTCTTACAAGATACGTCCTGCGCTCACAATACTTTAATAACTCTGCTTAGAGTCTAAATAAGCNCTCACAATACTTTAATAACTCTGCTTAGAGTCTAAATAAGCAAAAGCTCTACTTAGAGTTAAAATAAGTAAACTATAAAGTGGGTGCATAGCTCAGCTGGATAGAGTACTCGGCTACGAACCGAGCGGTCGGAGGTTCGAATCCTCCTGCGCCCACCACTTTATAGACTCATACTTAGAGTATAAAAAAGTAAAGTGTTGGCTAAAGCCAAACGGTCGGAGGTTCATTCTTACAAGATACGTCCTGCGCCCACCACTTTATAGACTCTCACTTAGAGTAAAAACAAGTAACAGTAAAAATGAAAGTGGGTGCATAGCTCAGCTGGATAGAGTACTCGGCTACGAACCGAGCGGTCGGAGGTTCGAATCCTCCTGCGCCCACCACTTTATAGACTCTCACTTAGAGTAAAAACAAGTAACAGTAAAAATGAAAGTGGGTGCATAGCTCAGCTGGATAGAGTACTCGGCTACGAACCGAGCGGTCGGAGGTTCGAATCCTCCTGCGCCCACCACTTTCATGTTTTCATACACTTTTAAGTGTAAGAAAAATAAACCGATGGAAATCGGTTTTTTTATGTCTGAATTTATACGCTCTGCTTAGAGTTTAAATAAGCAATCTATGAAAGTGGGTGCATAGCTCAGCTGGATAGAGTACTCGGCTACGAACCGAGCGGTCGGAGGTTCGAATCCTCCTGCGCCCACCACTTTCATAAACAAGCCGACATTAAGTCGGTTTTTTTGTGCCTAAAATAAAGTGAAGTGTAGATTGATAACCTGTAGCCGCTGAGCTTGCTCGCGTGAGAAGCGCCGCTTCTAATCAGTTACCGTCGATATAACTGATACTTTATTTACGAGCTACGCTCGTCGCGTTAGCAAGCTGCACGCCTACAAGTAAAACCAGCCCTAATCTTTAAATCCAAACCCTGAGTTTATTTATCCGTTGTAGACGCTGAGCTTGCTCGCGTGAGAAGCACAGCTTCTAATCACTTACCACCGATATAACTGATACTTTATTTACGAGCTTCGCTCGTCGCGTCAGCAAGCTGCACGCCTACAAGTAAAACCAGCTCTAATCTTTAAATCCACACCCTGAGTTTATTCATCCGTTGTAGACGCTGAGCTTGCTCGCGTGAGAAGCGGTAGCTTCTAATTACTTATCACCGATACAACTGATGCTTTATTTACGAGCGTTGCTCGTCGCGTCAGCAAGCTGCACGCCTACAAGTAAAAACAGCTCTAATCTTTAAATCCAAACTCCGAGCTTATTCATCCGTTGTAGACGCAGAGCTTGCTCGCGTGAGAAGCGCTAGCTTCTAATCACTTACCACCGATATAACTGATACTTTATTTACGAGCGTTGCTCGTCGCGTCAGCAAGCTGTACGCCTACAAGTAAAACTAGCTCTAATATTTAAATCTAAACTCCGAGTTTATTTATCCGTTGTAGACGCTGAGCTTGCTCGCGTGAGAAGCGTCAGCTTCTAATCACTGTATCTGCTCAAGCCCACTTAACCCCTTTCTAAAGCTGCTCTTTAATATTACCTATGTTATTTTAAACGCCTTGTTTAAAAGGATATTGCAGTATGTTTAAAACCCTATTTATTACGTTATTTTTTATTTTTAGCGCTATTTTTATTTCCAGCGCACAAGCCAACGAAGCTAATAACTCACTTGTGGTAGGTGCGCAGCAATATGCTAAATATTTACCGCAGTTAAAAAATAAACGTATAGGGCTCGTGGTCAATCAAACATCAACGGTAGGGCAAACTCACTTAGTAGATGCTCTGCTGATTAAAAATATTAATATAACTAAAATTTTTGCGCCTGAGCATGGCTTTCGAGGCGATCACGATGCGGGCGCGCATGTAAAAAATGCCGTTGATAGCAAAACGGGTATTCCGCTTATTTCTATTTATGGTAAAAATAAAAAACCTAGCCAAGCAGCTTTAGCCGATGTTGATGTCATTATTTTTGACATTCAAGATGTAGGCGTACGTTTTTATACCTACATAAGCTCTATGCACTACATGATGGAAGCCGCTGCAGAGCAGGGGATAGAATTTTTAGTACTCGACAGACCCAACCCAAATATTGCCTACGTTGATGGGCCAATATTAGAGCCAGAATTTAAATCGTTTGTAGGCATGCATCCCATTCCTGTATTGCATGGTATGACCGTTGGCGAGCTTGCTAAAATGATCAAAGGCGAGGGTTGGATCAATAAAGCGGTCGATTTAAAATTAACTGTGATCCCAGTTGATCATTACACTCGCAAAAGTGCTTATAGTTTGCCTGTAAAACCCAGCCCTAATTTATCTAACGATCAGGCCATTGCGCTTTACCCATCACTTTGCTTTTTTGAAGCAACGCCTATTAGCATTGGTAGAGGCACCGACTTTGCATTTCAAGTAATTGGTTACTCGCCAATTGCACTGGGTGATTTTAATTTTACACCGCGCGCAATTAAAGGCGCTGCTTTAAACCCTAAATTTAAAAACCAAACCGTGCAAGGGCTCGATTTAAGACAAGCAAATATTACAGGTTTAAATTTAACTTACTTAATAAATGCGTACATGGAGCTTAGTAAAAATAACATCTCATTTTTTGAGCGTGCTGACTTTATGGATAAACTAGCGGGTACTAATAAACTACGCTTAGCTATTGAAGCAGGGCAATCAGAAGCGCAAATAAAACAAAGTTGGCAGGCGGGGCTTTCGCAATTTAAAGCGCAAAGAGCGCCTTACTTGCTATATCAATAAGGGCTGCCCATGTTTATTGCTTTAAAACCACAAAGTATTGGTTATATAAAAAAAGCATTTATAGCGGCTTTGAGTTTTATTATTGTAGGCTGTAGTACACCACCGGAGCCTATTAGCTCGCTACCACTTACAAAAAGCCAACTTTTAGAGCTGCCTAACGCACAAGTGGTTGTAACGTTTCCTGAGGTAAACCCAAGCAGTCGGTTTTATGTAAATAACCGAGGAACGTTTAAAGCTTACAAAGGGCGCGGGCAATTATTGATACAAAACCATAACGCACAAAGCGCCGATATTTACATTAATAATCAAAAGCTCGACGTTAAACAACTAAGCGCCAACACCTTATACAATTACAGCTTGGCAAAAAACACTCACAACGGCGTTAATACTTTTAAAGTTGAAAATATTCTCCCTATTGGCGCAAGTTTAACGCTGCGTTTTGCATTTCCTACTTTAAGCGACGATCCAATAAAAAGCATAGATTTTAGCGAAGTGGACGCATTAATAAATCGCGATGTAAAAGCGGGTTTTCCTGGGGCTGTGTTGGCTGTTGTTAAAAATGGCGAGCTAATAAAGTTAACTGCTTATGGCGATGCAAAGCAATATCAGCAAAGTGATTTAATGCTGTTACGCCCGGAGCCAATGCAAACTAATACCTTGTTTGATTTAGCCTCAAACACCAAAATATTTGCCACCAACTTTGCACTTATGAAATTAGTAAGCGAAGGGTTATTAAATATTAATAAACCCGTACAAAGCTACCTAAGCGAATATAAAGGCGAAGGGCGCTCACAACGCACAGTAAAAGATTTACTTACACACAGCGCCGGATATCCGCCAGTATTTGACTTTCACCGTAAAGATGGCAGCAATGGCGACGCGTTTTATTCGCTAAATAGTAAAACCACCAAACAGCTATTACTTACCAGCGTGCCTTTTAGCAGTGAATCATCTGGGCAGCCTATTTATTCAGATATTGATTACATGATTTTAGGCGTACTAATTGAGCGTATCACTGGGCAGCCCCTTGACCAATACCTAGAGCAGCACGTGTATGCGCCACTAAAATTAACTAACACGTTATTTAATCCACTTAAAAAAGGCTTTAAGCCGCAGCAATTTGCAGCCACCGAGCTTAGCGGCAACACACGAGACGGGCGTATTAAGTTTGATAATATTCGCACCACTGTTTTACAAGGCCAAGTGCATGACGAGCGCGCTTACTACTCGCTTGATGGCGTAGCAGGGCATGCGGGGCTATTTAGTAACGCTCATGACTTAGCCGTGCTTTGCCAGCTATTATTAAATAATGGTGGCTACGGCGACCAACAATTATTTAGTGCAAGCGCCTTAGCGCAATTTTTAACGCCGCAATCAAGCGACGAAACCTACGGGCTTGGCTTTAGGCTTGCTGGTAACAACCAAGCAAGGCGCTGGCATTTTGGCCCTTATGCAAGCGCGCAGGCTTATGGACACACAGGTTGGACGGGGACAGTGACCGTAATTGACCCCGCTTACGACTTAGCTATTGTTTTACTTACCAATGCTCGCCATAGTGCAATTAAAGGCTCGCTAAAGCGTTACGAATTTACAGGCAAACAATTTGAAACCGCACAGTACGGATCGGTAGTGTCGCTTATTTATGAAGCACTACTAAATCAATAAGCTATCGTATAGGTTAAAACGTACTAACTGTGCCACCTTAAGTGATTTATTTACAGGTGACTTGAGTAAGCCAATCCATTAAGCTAAGCGGTCTATAAAACTAAGCCGGTTTATGTTGTTAGGCTTAACAAATAAGCGTTAAAACGCGTACAAAGCGAGGCTACTCGCTAATAATTAAGGTTAACTTTTTATGCATTGGTATTCTATTTTACCGCCGCTAATTGCGATTGCTATCGTGTTTTGGCGAAAAGAAGTGATTATGGCGCTACTTGTTGCCGTTGCTTCTTCTGAGTTTTTACTCGCCTTGCAGGGCGAAGGTAATAGCTTGTTTGATACTTTTTTAAATACCATTGAACGTATTATTTCGGTTGCTAGTTCGCCAGGTAATACACGCATATTAATATTTAGTATTTTAATTGGTGCACTGCTTGCCTACATTCGTGAATCTGGCGGTGTGGCAGCAACGGTTAATATGCTAATGAACAAAGGTATTGCAAAAAGTAAGCGCCAAGTGGGCTTTTTAACCATGTTTACTGGCATAGCGGTATTTATAGAATCTAACCTGAGCGTACTTACCTCGGGTATTTTATCGCGTGGCTTATTCGACAAATTTAAAATGAGCCGAGCGCGACTAGCGTACATTATTGACAGCACCAGTGCGCCAGTGTGTATTTTAATACTGCTTAACGGCTGGGGTGCGTTTGTACTTGGTTTGTTGGGTAACTACGAGCTAGGTGAGTCGGCTGTATCGGTATTATGGGGCAGCGTTGGGTATAACTTTTACGCCATAATTACCCTTGTTATTGTTTTTTACACTATCGCGTTTGATAAAGTGCACGGCCCAATGAAAGAAGCCGAAGAAAAACTAGAGCTTCAAACAACCGACTTAAAAGATGAAATAAAAGCCTCTAAAGCGCGTTACATGTTAATCCCGCTTATTACGCTAATTACCAGCATGGTTGGCTTTATGTATTACACCGGTAATGGTGTGTTAGCAGAGGGCAGCGGTTCTAAATCAGTATTATACGCAACGGTTTTAGCCATTGTTGTTGCTTACTTTTTAATGATTGGCTCACGTAAATTTACGCACCATCAATTAGTTGATACCGGTTTTAAAGGCATGGGCGAATTAATGCCATTGGTCGCCATTGTACTGCTTTCGCTTACACTTGGCGCAAGCCTTAAAGAGCTAGGTACTGGCGTATTTGTAGCGTCACTTGTTGGCGACTACTTGCCTATTTACCTAATAGTACCTGTGCTGTTTTTAACTGGTGCGGTTATGTCGTTTACTACGGGTACATCTTGGGGCACGTTTGCTATATTAATCCCAATTGGTGTGCCACTTATTCAAGCGCTAGGTTTACCGCCATCGCTTGTTGTTGGTGCTATTTTGGGTGGTGGTATATTTGGCGATCATTGCTCGCCTATATCCGACACCAGCGCTGTATCTGCTATTGCATCGGGGTGTGACTTACTCACCCATGTTAAAACGCAGCTACCGTATGCCTTATTTGGTGGTGGCCTTACGTTTTTAGCGTACTTAGTAACAAGCATTATTGTTTTATAAAATACGATAGTTTAAATAGTCAAAAGCCTGTTTATTGCAGGCTTTTTTGTTTTTAAATTAAGACCGAGCCCAGTAATACCAAGCTTAACGACGCACTAGCTATTAAATAAACTATTTAAATATAGACTTAAGTACCCGTATTTATATTTTTTAGGTTATTGTATAGCATGAGCTTTAAGCTTTTTGATAGCTATAAATTCTTACTTTTTAATACCAATTCGCTTAATTAAGTGAGCTATTTTGAGGCTGGAAAAACGTGTTGATAGCTAGGCAAAAAATTTGCTATTTAGTTGTTCTAAATGAGAATTTTTTAACGCAGGTAGCGACACGTTTAGCCCCGCAAAATGACTAAGTATTATTGCGGATTGGTATAACTCATATAAGGCTGTAAATCCACACTATGTTTGTAATTGACAATATCATTCTCGTTAGTGCCATTTTAATTTTACTTGGAGTGATCTCGAGCAAGTTATCTGCACGTGTTGGCTTGCCTGTGCTTGTGCTATTTCTACTCGTAGGCATGCTCGCAGGTGAAGACGGTATTGCAGGTATTTCATTTGATAACGCAGAGGCCGCACATGCTCTGGGTACTCTCGCGCTTGCCATTATTCTATTTGATGGCGGCTTACAAACGCCTACCAGTTCAATTAAACAAGTGTGGAAACCCGCGTCTGCTTTAGCAACCGTCGGGGTGTTATTTACCGCTGTAATTACAGGCCTTGTGGCCACTTATATTTTAGATCTGCCCATATTACAAGGTGTATTACTGGGTGCTATTGTTGGCTCTACAGATGCCGCAGCAGTGTTTGCGCTTTTACGAAGTGCGGGTATTCACTTAAATAAAAAGCTTAAATCTACCCTTGAAATAGAAAGTGCCTCGAACGATCCAATGGCTATTTTTCTAACGGTTGGTTTGTTAGAAATGCTCGTTAATGACATGCCAATAGGGATGGAGTTACTGCAGTTATTTGCTCAACAAATGGGTGTTGGCGCTATTTGTGGACTTTTAATTGGCAAGGTATCGGTTTGGTTTATTAATCGAATTAAACTAAATGCATCGGGTTTGTATTTAGTGATGGTAACAGCCTTTGGACTGCTTTCATTTGGCCTTTCTGCAACGCTCGGCGGCAGTGGATTTTTAGCTGTATTTATAACGGGTGTTATTTTAGGTAACAGCAAATTTGTATATAAACGCGGTATTTTTCTGTTTCATGACGGCTTAGCATGGCTTGGGCAAATAACCATGTTTGTTGTATTAGGGCTCCTTATTAATCCGTCGTCGTTGGTTGACGTATGGTTAGAAGGATTACTTATTGCACTGGCACTTATTTTTGTTGCTCGTCCATTAGCGGTAGCGCCTATTTTAAAACTGTTTGGCTTTAATAATCGCGAAACTTTGTTTGTATCTTGGGTTGGTCTTAGAGGCTCAGTACCCATTATTTTAGCTATATTCCCATTACTATTTGGCCTTTCAGGGGCAGAGCTTATTTTTAATGTGGTTTTTTTCGTGGTGTTAATTTCAGCCACGTTACAGGGTTCAACAATGCCTTGGATGGCTAAAAAACTAAATTTAGTAGAGCCGCCGCCTGATTTGGCTGCTGCAACGCTCGAAATCACAGCACTAAACGATATTGATATAGAAATTGTAGAATACACTTTAAGTGATGTTTCTCGGGTTTCTGGGCGTAGCTTGTCACATGCTGCACTTCCTGAGAGTGTGGTTGTTGCTATGATCACACGGGGTCCGTCAATCATACCGCCACGGGGTTCAACTAAGTTAAAACCAAACGATCATTTATTTGTTGTTTTAAAACCAGATAACCGACCTTTTGTTGATTTAGTTTTTACAGCAACCGATAAAACAAATCATCATGATAGCCACTTAGCGCACAACGAACTTAAAGTGAAAGGAGTAACGTTGGTAGGCGATATATTTTACTCTTATCACATGCACATAGACGCCCCTGAGGGCATAAGCTTGGAAGAAGTGATTAACCAAAAGCTTTCAGGAGAAGTCAGTAAAGGCGATATTGTTGTTATTGGTAATGTGCAAATACGCGTTATAACCATGGTACATACACGCATAGTGACCATTGGCTTAAAGTATTTAAACAATCCAGAAAAGCGACTTTTAAAGCAGTAATCATTAACAATGATTTATTTAGCGCTAGGCTCACATTTTTAACGGACGTAGGTTGGGTTGAGTGGCACGAAACCCAACGAATCTCCAATGTAGTTTGCACCTATAAAGCCAAGTATATGTATATTTTTGTAGGCGCATAGCTTGCTGGCGCGTCGGGCGTTAGCCCGAAATAAATGCAACTGTTGATAATTCGATATTGGACTATGTAAAAAGGACTATTTAAAGGGAATTAAATGAAAGAGATTAAAGAATTCAATTGGAGTAAAGCAACTAAGCCTCCATTAGAAGAGTATTTTCCTGCAGATAAATTAGATCGTGCTCGCTACGCAACTTTCTTATCAAGACTATTGGCTCAAGAAGGGTTTGACGAAACCAGACCTGATGAAGACCAAAAGAAAAACTATGTATTAAACTTAAATGCAGAATGGGGGGCAGGTAAAACCTACTTTCTTAAACGTTGGTCGCAAGAATTAATAGTAGATTACCCTGTAGTTTATATTGATGCATGGCAGCAAGATTATTCAGACGACCCATTTTTAACTGTAATTGCGGGTATCATCAAGCAGCTTCAACTTCAGGCGAAGTTTAATATAACAATACCTAAAAGCGCAGTTTCGATGTTTAAGGCTGTTGCGCCTGCTATTGCACAAGGTTTAGCTAAAAAAGTATCTGGTATAGATTTAGATGAGCTACACACATTACTATTTTCTGATGATGAAATTGATAACGAGCAAAAGCAAAGCTCCAATAAATCGACTGGTAGCGACTTTTCACCGGCAGTGAAGGCGCTTGCACAAAACTTGATTAAAGATCACGAGGCTAAAAACAAAAGCGTTGAAGTTATAAAGTCTAAGTTAGCTGATTGGGTCAGTAAGTTTGAAGAGCAAAAAGATAAGTCGTTACCCATATTTATTTTTATTGATGAATTAGATCGTTGTCGCCCAAGTTATGCAGTAGAAATGTTAGAGACGATTAAACATATTTTTGATGTAAAGGGGATCGTGTTTGTTGTGGCTACGGATACCGAACAGCTCCAACATACAATTAAATCAATTTATGGTGAAGGATTTGATGCAAAGGTTTATTTAGGCCGCTTTTTTAATAGTCGCTATAGTTTAAAGCGTCCTGCTTTGAAGGATTTTTTATTAGTACATAGCGATACGACTAAATTTGAATCTACGTACTTAGAAAGTAAAAATATTGAGCTTCTCCCTCGAACAGAAACACCTGAGATCGCTGTAACTAATATTTCAGTTGTTTTAGATGCGTTTCAGGTATCAGCAAGAGCAGCAATTCAAATTACTGAGCGTATAACCGCCATTATTGTTCATTTACAAAGTGGTAAAAAAGTAGACGTACTTGTGCTAGCTGTTTTATTTTGTATCTATGAAAAAGATCATTCTCTTTATGAAGAGATCATAAGTGGCCGTTTTAAACGTGAGGGGAAAGATACTACAGATAAGTTTAGAAACATCAGTCTAAGTGAATTTCTAGAAGAAAAAATCCCAGACGTTAATATTTCAGCTGAACTAATGTATGAAATTGCCCCCCAATTTTACACAGATAAATTGACTAATAAACCAAATAGTTATTCTAAAGGAAACTACCGAATTTCATTATCTGAATTTATAGAAAAAGTTTTTTGTAAGATATTTAATAGCTTAGAAAGTTATTTTGTCGGATTTTTAGATCTTAATCATGAAGATGATACTTCTGAATTACAAAAAGCTGAGAGTGAATTAGCCGAACAGCCACGTGGAATTTCTGATGAAAAAACAATCCTTTGGATAAACTATATTTATATTCACGATGGATATAGCAGAATAACTAAAGAGCACTATCGTGAATTTATAGAGCTTTCATCACCATTAGATTACATGGGCGATAGCTAAAGTATCCTGCAGTAACATTTAACTATCTCTGTGCGGCGCTAAGCGCCTCTGTGTTGTCGGTGGTAATTCTCTATTTAAATTACCACCAACCTCAACTGGACCAATTACCTAAGCCCACACATCTTAACCCCATTTCCCGCATGTTTAAGCGCAATAATCTGCCCTTACCGTTATGCGCCATGGCCAACATATCACCCGTATTTATATCGCTTTCAACCGCGTGTTTACCCTTTAAATCACTCAAGAATGACTGCTTAATTTGCACTAGCACCTCAAGATTACAGCCAGCAGTTGCGCAGTTGATGTTTTAATAAATACTGGGTTGTTAGGTACTTCAAGTGTGTGCATAACCAGCTCCAAATTTTATAGATCACTACAATTAAGGTGTTTTCAAAGCTATAACGGGTGGCAAATCAAAAAGGGGTGAAATAATTTTATAAAAAATGTGGGGTTTAGTTACAATAGCCATTCGCAAATATTAAAACTTAACTTTTTAGGCTGTTATGCAACTCATTGAAATAAATAAAGCGCGTTATCGTAAACATTTAAACCGTGTTATTGCAGGGTGTGGTATTGGTTTGGCTGTAGGCAGCTTGGCTATATCGCAAACGCTGATTGCTTTATTTCCTGATGAAAGTGGTAGCCATTTTCACTGGAACTTAATAGGTGTTGCTATTACAAGCGTTGGGCTTGCGTGGTTACTTAATAAATACCGTACTCATACGTTTATGACAGAAGTTGTTTATGTGTGGGAACTTAAAAAAGCACTTAATAAAATAACCCGTAAAATGGCTAAGTTAAAAGCTGCTGGCCGTGAAGGGAATGCCGATGCGTTATTAGCGATCCATTATAGTTATGCGGGCTCTCGGTTATTGTGGCAGCTAGACGATAACCTAATCACTATGGACGATTTAGCCATTAAACAAGCTGAGCTTGAATCTGTTGCAGCGCAACATAACGTAACGCTTAACGTTGAAGATTACGACGCAAGTATTTTAAAACAGTTTTAAAGCTTAGGTTTTTAAATTAGTTAGAGGAGCCTTAATGAAAAAAGTACTCATAGTGTGTTTAGGTAATATTTGCCGCTCGCCAACCGCAGAGGCGGTATTAAAAGCCCGTGCTAAAAAGCTAGGTGTTAACGTTAAAGTCGATTCGGCAGGGACTATTGGTTACCACGAAGGTAAAACGCCTGATAGTCGCTCAATGGCTGCAGGCGAAAAACGCGGTTATAGTTTTAAAGGTATTTATTCACGTAAAGTACGCACAATCGACTTTACTGAATTTGATTTAATTTTAGCGGCCGATACGCAAAATTTAGCTGATTTAACAGCGCAATGCCCTGAGCATTTACGCTATAAGCTGGCGCTATTTTTAGAATATGGCGAGCAAGCCCAAAGCGCTATTCCCGATCCTTATTACGGCGGCGATGATGGCTTTGAAAATGTGCTCGATTTAATAGAAGCGGCTAGCGATAAAATACTCGCTAAAATTTAATGCATAGGCTTTGACAAGCTTATGGTGGCGGTTAATTTTAAAGTAGAGCTGCACTTGAGTTATAACCATTTTGACGGGTGTCGCTTCGCTCGATGGCGTTGAGTTGGTAGCTTAAATTAACGTTATAAAGCGCGAGGTAAACTCCACTATAAAACCTGCGCGAGATAAACTCCCGCCTACAAGACGGTGTTATATTTATAGGCGGGGCTTTATGCCGCGCTTTTATGTTTGAGTCTATGTTTTATTTGCGCGAGATAAACTCCCGCCTACAAGGCGGTGTTATATTTGTAGGCGGGGCTTTATGCCGCGCTTTTATGTTTTATTTGCGCGAGGTAAACTCTCGCCTACAAGGCGGTGTTATATTTGTAGACGGGGCTTTATGCCGCGCTTTTATGTTTGAGTTTACGTTTTATTTTCGCGAGATAAACTCCCGCCTACAAGGCGGTGTTATATTTGTAGGCGGGGCTTTATGCCGTGCTTTTATGTTTTATTTGCGCGAGGTAAACTCTCGCCTACAAGGCGGTGTTATATTTGTAGACGGGGCTTTATGCCGCGCTTTTATGTTTGAGTTTACGTTTTATTTGCGCAAGGTAAACTCCCGCCTACAAGACGGTGTTATATTTGTAGGCGGGGCTTTATGCCGCGCTTTTGAGTTTGAGCTTATGTTTTATTTGCGCGAGGTAAACTCCCGCCTGCATTAGACGTTAGAGGCTACAACAATTCTTTCACTTCTCTTGAAAATAACGCCTGTCGTCGCCATATAATTGCCATAAACAGTCTTGTACTACGGTGTATTTATCCTATTTTGTGATATTATCACTTTATTGTCGTGTCGTAGTTATTTAAATATTTGGATTTGTCGTGGCGCAAGTAAGAGCAAGAGTCCAGCTTAATGTTGGCAGAAATAGTGATATCCCTGCAGAAATAATCTCATTTACTGATTTAAAAGATGGTAAAGAACATATTGCTATGGTGTTTAACAACGCTGATACAGAGCAAGATGTACCGCTTATTCGAATGCATTCTGAGTGTTTAACAGGTGATGTATTTTACTCATCGCGTTGTGATTGCGGCGAGCAGCTAAATGAATGTATTGAAATGATGCACGAGCAAGGCGGTATTTTATTGTATTTACGCCAAGAAGGTCGTGGCATTGGTTTATACAACAAAATTGATGCTTACGTACTGCAATCGCAAGGTATGAACACCTACGAAGCTAATAATCATTTAGGCTTTGCTGATGATTTACGTGATTTTTCGGATGCTGTGTTAATGCTTAATGCGCTTAATTTAAGCCACGTTAAATTAATGACCAATAATCCTAAAAAGCTTAACGCATTAAAAGATGCCGGTATTAATGTTGACTCGGTTGTGGGCACGCATGCGCACATTAAAGCGGGTGTTGCGGGTAATAAATCGTACCTAGAAACAAAAATTAAACATGGCGCGCATATGTTAGATATTAAGAAAATTAAAAAACCTTAATCATTTAATTACGTTTCGTCTATTAATACCCCCTCACGCCAAGTTATACTTGGCGTGTTTCGTTTTAAATTAAGAGCAAGTATGTCTACACAATTACGAATTTTTAAAGCCGATGCAGGGCTAAAGTGGTTAAAAGCCGGATGGCTTATTTTTAAAACCCAGCCAGCAACCTTTATTTTTATGCATTTATTTATTGGTATTGTAGGGCTGCTGTCTTTATTTTTACCGCTGCTGCAAGTAGTAGCAGCACTAGCTACGCCATTTTTAACCGCAGGGTTTTACCAAGCGGTGCTTAGTAAGCAGCAGGGCGGAAAAATTATGCTAGCCGATATTCTCAAGCCATTTACGGCTAAGGGAAATCGTTTAGGGTTATTGCGTTTAGCACTTTATCAGATGGGTGCGGGCATTTTAATGGCGTTACTTGCTAATGGCTTATTTGCCGATGCAGTAGCTGTTATGAGCCAACCAGGACTTGATCCAAATGTAGCACTTGAACAAATGCTTGAGAGTATTTCGGGCGCGAATGTCATTTTGTTTTTTATGGCAATGCTAATTTATTTAACGGCGTTTGCTTACGCTGTACCGCTTGTTTATTTTAGTAAAGAAACACGTATTTTAACGGCGCTTAAAAAATCGTTAATGGTGTTTTATCATAACATTTTGCCACTTGGCGTTTTTGGCCTTATTTGCGCATTATTTATGGCGCTTTCGATGTTCTTATCGTTCTTACCACTGTTGATTTTAATGCCGATTTGCTACATTAGCTTTTTTGTATCTTATCAAGCCATTTTTATGCCTGTTGTACCACCAAGTGACGACATTAATGTTAAGCCACTTAGCAGTGAAACAAGCGGGCGTTTTGACGCTTAATGGATGATAAATTAAAGCAAAAACTAAAAAACTATGTACTTTGGTTACTAGGGCGCCAAGAATATTCGCGTCGTGAGTTAACGTTAAAATTACAGCAAAAAGAAGCTACAGAAGAGTTTATTGAAACGCTGCTTGATTGGTGCGAAAAGCATAATTTTATTAACGAGCAGCGATACTGTGAAGGCTTTGTAAGAAAACACATATTTAAATGCCACGGGCTTAAGCGAATACAAAGCGAAGCTATGGGCAAAGGGATTGATCGTTCGCTACTTGAATTGGTAGTTGAAGAGCTTGAAGTAGATTGGTTTGAGCTTGCGCAGGATGCGTATAATAAAAAATATTCAAATACACCGCCAAACCTCGATTACAAAGATAAAGCTAAGCGCGTGCGCTACTTAATGTATCGGGGTTTTAGCTACGATGAAATTAATTTTGCAATGCAAGCACAGTAAATACAGGTGAGACTTTCAAATGCAGCACATGACTACCGCACAAATTAGGCAACAGTTTTTAGACTTTTTTGCCAGCAAGCAACATCAAATAGTACCTTCTAGCTCGCTTATACCGGGTAACGATGCCACGTTGTTATTTAACAATGCCGGCATGGTGCAATTTAAAGATGTATTTTTAGGCGCAGAAAGCCGCCCTTATACACGTGCGACAAGCTCGCAGCGCTGTGTACGTGCTGGCGGTAAGCATAACGATTTAGAAAACGTAGGCTACACTGCTCGCCACCATACATTTTTTGAAATGTTAGGTAACTTCAGCTTTGGTGATTACTTTAAGCAAGACGCGATTAAGTTTGCATGGGAGTTTTTAACTGAGGTAGTAAGCCTACCTAAAGAAAAACTTTTAGTAACTATTTATCACGATGATGAAGAAGCGTTTGGTTACTGGGCTAACGAAATTGGCTTACCAGAGGATCGTATTATTCGTATTGCGACCTCAGACAACTTTTGGTCTATGGGCGATACTGGCCCGTGTGGTCCGTGTTCTGAAATATTTTATGATCACGGCGAGCATATTTGGGGCGGTCCTCCGGGCTCTCCTGAGGAAGACGGCGACCGTTTCATCGAAATTTGGAACCTTGTATTTATGCAATACAACCGTCAAAGCGACGGTACAATGTTGCCTCTACCTAAGCAATCTGTTGATACGGGAATGGGCCTTGAGCGTATTTCTGCTATTTTGCAGGGCGTGCATTCAAACTACGAAATCGATTTATTCCAAGGCTTAATTGCTGCTGCTGCAAGTGTTACTAATGCACAAGACATGGACGATAAGTCACTACGCGTAGTGGCCGATCACATTCGTTCGTGTGCGTTTTTAATCTCAGACGGTGTTATGCCATCTAACGAAGGTCGTGGTTATGTACTGCGCCGTATTATTCGTCGTGCTGTGCGCCACGGTAACAAGTTAGGTGCACAAGGTTCGTTTTTCTATAAATTAGTTGCTGCGCTAATTGAGCAAATGGGTCAAGCGTACCCTGAGCTTGCTAAGCAACAAGAAATTATTGAAAAAGTATTACGCATTGAAGAAGAACAGTTTGGTAAAACACTTGAGCGTGGCTTAGCTATTTTAGAAGAAAGCTTAAGCGACCTTAAAGGCGATATTATACCGGGCGACTTAGTATTTAAACTTTATGATACGTATGGTTTCCCAGCTGATTTAACGGCCGATGTTGCGCGTGAGCGCCAGATGACAATTGATCATCAAGGCTTTGAAGAGTGTATGGCTGTACAACGTAAAACAGCGCAGCAAGCAGGTAAATTTGGTGCAGATTACAATGACCAATTAAAATCAGATAAACACACTGACTTTAAAGGTTACGACAGCACACATTACAGCGCGACCGTTATTGAAATTTTTGCCGGTGGCGAAGCTGTTCAGTTATTAGAAGATGGTCAACAAGGTATTGTAGTACTAGACCGCACACCGTTTTACGCTGAATCAGGCGGTCAAACGGGTGACACGGGTACTATTACAGTTGCTGGTGGCGAATTTAATGTTACTAATACCACTAAGCTTGGTAATGCTTTTGCTCACCACGGTACTGTACAAGGCCGTATTGGTGTAAACGATAAAGTTGACGCCACTATTGATGATACGCGCCGCGATTGCATTAAGAAAAACCACACAGCTACGCATATTTTACACGAAGCACTACGCCAACTATTAGGTGACCATGTAGGCCAAAAAGGCTCACTTGTTCAGCCTGATCGTTTGCGTTTTGACTTTTCGCACTTTGAAGCGGTTACTAAAGATGAGCTACGTGAAATTGAGCGTGTAGTTAATGACGAAATTCGTCGTAACTTTGCACTTAATACTGAGCTTATGGCTATTGATGATGCTAAAGCGAAAGGTGCTATGGCATTGTTTGGCGAAAAGTACGACGACGAAGTACGTGTAGTTACTATTGGCGACTACTCTATTGAGCTTTGTGGTGGTACTCACGTTGAGCGCGCTGGCGATATTGGTTTATTCAAAATTGTATCTGAAAGTGGTATTGCCGCAGGTGTTCGCCGTATTGAAGCCGTAACCGGTGCAGATGCTGTAGCGTACGTTAGCGAGCAAGAGCAACAACTTAGCGATGTTGCAGCTTTAGTTAAAGGCGATAGCGCATCGGTACTTGAAAAAGTAACTGCGTTGCTTGAAAAATCTAAAGGTCTTGAAAAGCAAATTGCACAACTTAGCGATAAGCTCGCAAGTGCAGCGGGCGCGTCTTTACTTGATTCGATTGTTGAAATTAATGGCGTTAAGCTACTTGTAGCAAACGTTGAAGGTACTGAATCTAAAGCGCTTCGCGGTATGGTTGATGACCTTAAAAACAAGATTGGCTCAGGTGTTATTGCACTGGGTGTTGCCAGTGGCGACAAAGTAAGCCTAATTGCCGGTGTAACTAAAGACTTAACAGGCAAAGTAAAAGCCGGTGAGTTAGTTAACCATATGGCAGGTCAAGTAGGTGGTAAAGGTGGCGGTCGTCCAGATATGGCACAAGCCGGTGGTAGTGAACCACAAAACCTTGCTGCTGCACTAGATAGCGTTACAGCTTGGTTAACTGAGCGTACTTAAGCCTAAGTGGCGCTTATTGTTCAAAAATTCGGTGGCACTTCGGTCGGCTCAATAGAGCGAATTGAAGCGGTCGCCGACCTTGTTGTTAAAACCAGGCAGCAAGGACATCAAGTGGTTGTGGTGCTCTCGGCTATGTCGGGAGAAACCAACCGCTTAATTAACCTCGCCAAACAAATTGATACTCGCCCGAGTAGCCGTGAACTAGATGTACTTATTAGCACCGGAGAGCAGGTTTCTGTATCACTGCTTGCTATGGCTATTATCAAACGTGGTCATTCAGCTGTAAGCTTATTAGCCGATCAAGTCAATATTCTAACCGACAACATGTTTGGTAAAGCCCGTATTGAAGACGTTGCTGCTACGCGCTTAAAGCATGAGCTTGAGCATAATCGTATTGCTATTATTGCTGGGTTTCAGGGACGTGATATTGAGGGCAATATTACAACGCTTGGACGCGGCGGCACCGATACATCGGCTGTAGAAATAGCAGCGGCTATAAAAGCCGACGAATGCCAGATCTATACAGACGTTGATGGCGTATATACTACAGATCCTCGTGTTGAACCTAACGCGCGCAGAATGAGCCAAGTTACTTTTGCCGAAATGCTGGAGCTGGCAAGTTTAGGCGCGAAAGTTTTGCATATTCGCTCGGTAGAAGCTGCAGGTAGACACAATGTGCCACTTAGGGTGCTTTCTAGTTTTAATCCTGATGAAGGCACATTAATAAGTTTTGAGGAGAACGATATGCCAAGCAAGGTGGTATCGGGGATTGCGTTTAATCGTGACGAATGTTTAATTAAAGTAGATGGTGTGCCAAGCGGTACGCAATATCTTTCAAAAATATTGAAACTTTTTGCTGATAATGGCATCGAAATAGATATGATTAATCAAGTTAATCATATCTTTGAAAAAATAGACTATGCTTTTACTGTGCACTCGAATGATTATCTGCAAGCACTTGAATTATTGAGCGAAGATCAAGCTCAACTCAGTGCTCAAAATATAAGCGGATTACCAACAGTCGCTAAAGTTTCTGCTGTTGGAATGGGTATGAAATCGCATTCTGGTGTAGCAAGTTTATTTTTTGATGCATTAGCGCAGGAAAATATTAATGTGGTTTTAGTCTCGACTTCTGAGATTAAAATTTCAGTTTTAATAGATGAAAAGTACCTAGAGTTGGCAGTTCGTGCATTACACAAAGCATTTTTAACAGAAAATGGATAGATTGAGAGTTTTTACTTACTTTTCAGTCTAATTTTCATTAGTATGTTTAAGCGGAATCTTATAATTTTTATTGGAACATGGGAGCAAGAGAATGCTAATACTAACTCGTAGAGTAGGTGAAACCCTAATGATTGGTGACGAAGTAACAGTTACTGTTCTAGGTGTTAAAGGAAATCAAGTTCGAATCGGTGTTAATGCACCAAAAGACGTATCAGTGCATCGTGAAGAGATTTACATGCGCATACAAGCTGAAAAGTCGAACCCTAATCCGGGCAATGCTTAATCAACACGTATACGTAGTTGAGTAATTAGCTCAACTAGACTAAAAGCCACTCACTGAGTGGCTTTTTTGTTTATAAAAGCGAGTATTTCAGGGGTTAGTATTTGTTTTGAAATGTACTGCATTCCGCTTTTATTTTTAATAATAATACCTTGCTGAGTATCTATTACTTCGCTTATGTTTTGCCAAGTTAGCTCAAAACTTTTGTAATGATTAGCCGACTTAATGCCTTCTTCATCAAAGGTAAGTGTTACCTCAGAGCCTGACGCTCTGCTGAGCATTTGTCTGGTTACCCACCAAGGTCTGCGATAGTAAAAAGCGACGCACTCTAGTACACCTAGCATGATCATAAACGATCCTAAGTAATGATCGTTTAAAACATAAATGCCAAATAAACCAAGCGCAACGAGGAGTACAAGTAAAAAGTACTTAGGTTTGGCGCGCTTACTGTAGGGGAGTGACTCGTCAAAGCACTCGTAAAAGTAAGGTTTATCTAGTGTGTAGGTTGTTGTAAATGCCATATTGCCTTGCTTTAAATATCGTTTTTTTTATTTTAACAAGCTAACCGCTAAATGAGCAGCTTTATAGTCAGTGATTTTATTACAGACACAAAAAAACGGCCCTAAGGCCGTTTTTTAGCGTTACAAGAAGAATTAACAGTTAGTTTCTTCAGCGTTTACGCCTTCTTTAACATTTTCACATGCATCTTCTACTTTGTTTTGCACGTCAGTTACTGCTTCGTCAATACGTTCGCCTGCGTCTTCTGCATGATTGTCTTCACAACCCATGATGAAGAAACTTGCGAATAGACCGATTAGTGCTGCTTTTACAGTTGTTGAATTCATAATGTAATTCCTTGTAAGTATTAATTAAATTTTAGTGTTTGTTAGTTGAATGCTTTATCTACCTGGGTGATTTACCACGTAGTGCACCTGAAACTAATGAAATCACTAAAAGTACTAAAAAGATAAAAAATATAATTTTTGCTATACCAGCTGCGGCACCTGCGATGCCACCAAAACCTAACACTGCAGCGATTAAAGCAATAACTAAAAATGTAATTGTCCAGCGTAACATTGTTTTCTCCTTGGTTATCAAATTTGCTCACAATAACTAATGCCAGTTATATGCCAAAGTTTATTTTTGTTTTATATCAGCTAGTTATGGTTTTTAACTGTGTTTTTAGTTATTAGTTAGTTAGTAATTTTTACGCTTTATTATGTAAGTTATTCACACTGTTACAAGTTACCGGTAAATATTCACTAAAAATAATATTTTTGGTAAGACCAATTAACAATTGATGTGTGTTTTTGTACTTATTATAAAATTTGGTGGTTATTTTTATTAAGTTGAATAGTTAATTAACAACTTCCATATAACTATTAGCTATAGTCGTTATTTTCTGTATGTATTGTAGGGCGCATGATTGCTGAGTTATGGCATGTAAAATTGTTGAGTGTTATGTTGTTTATAGTTTAATTGGTTTTACCAATTTACAAGATGTAGACAAAGCGACTAGTTTTGTTATTATCCAGTGAATAAATATTTAATTAAATCGATTTTTTATTTTCGATATGGGTTTCAAGGGGGAGAAAAATGGATATAGGTGCTCTACTCACAACGGCTGGTAGCTTAATGCTAACTGGTATGGTTGGGGTGTTTGTATTTCTGTCGATATTAATTGGTGCAGTAACGCTTATGTCTAATTTGGTGACGCGCTATAGCGAACCAGAGGCATCACCAGCTAAATCACCGTCTTTTAAATCTCAAGGTGTGCCTAATGAGCACATCGCTGCTATTAGTGCTGCCATTGCTCAGTACAAATCAAATAATAAATAAGGGGCACACACATGGCTAAATTAAAATTAACAGAATTGGTATTACGCGATGCGCACCAATCATTGCTCGCAACACGTATGCGCCTAGACGATATGCTACCTATTGCTAGCAAGCTAGATGATGCAGGTTATTGGTCTATTGAATCGTGGGGCGGTGCTACATTTGATTCGTGTATTCGTTATTTAGGCGAAGATCCTTGGGAGCGTATTCGTGCGCTTAAAAAAGCGATGCCTAATACTAAACAGCAAATGCTATTACGCGGTCAAAACCTATTAGGCTACCGCCATTACGCTGATGATGTAGTTGAAAAGTTTGTAGAACGCGCACATAAAAATGGCGTTGACGTATTTCGTATTTTCGATGCAATGAACGATGTACGTAACCTAGAAACAGCGATTAAAGCGGCTATAAAAGTAGGCGCACATGCTCAAGGTACTATTTCGTACACGGTAAGTCCTGTTCATACGCTTGATATGTGGCTGACTCTTGCTAAGCAATTAGAAGATTTAGGCTGTCACTCAATTTGTATTAAAGATATGGCGGGTTTATTAAAGCCGTACGATGCTGAAAAACTAATTAAAGCACTTAAGGAAACCGTGTCGGTTCCTATTGCTATGCAGTGCCACGCTACAACTGGTTTAAGTACTGCGACTTATCAAAAAGCGATTGATGCAGGCATTGATATGCTTGATACCGCTATTTCATCTATGAGTATGACTTACGGACACACAGCAACTGAAACTATTGTATCGATAGTTGAAGGAACTGAGCGCGATACTGACCTTGATTTAAATCATCTAGAAGAAATTGCTGCTTACTTTAGAGATGCACGTAAAAAATATGCGGCATTTGAAGGTAGCTTAAAAGGGGTTGATGGTCGTATTTTACTAGCTCAAGTACCTGGTGGCATGCTTACAAACATGGAAAACCAACTTAAAGAGCAAGGCGCGGCAGATAAGCTTAATGAAGTTTTGCTTGAGATCCCACGGGTACGTGAAGATCTTGGTTTTTTACCTTTAGTAACACCTACGTCGCAAATTGTAGGCACTCAAGCAGTACTTAACGTGCTAACCGGTGAGCGTTATAAAACAATTACTAAAGAAACTGCTGGCGTATTAAAAGGTGAATATGGCTTAACACCAGCACCAATGAATAAAGAGCTACAAGAGCGTGTGCTTGATGGAGCAGAGGTTATTACTTGTCGCCCTGCAGATAACATTGCACCAGAGCTTGCAACGCTTGAAGCTGAATTATTAAAAGAAGCACAAGAGCAAGGTTTAACACTTGCTGATGAGCAAATTGATGACGTACTAACTTATGCATTATTTCCGCAGGTTGGTTTGAAATTTATTAAAAATCGTAATAACCCTGATGCATTTGAGCCTATTCCTACCGTTGAAGATAAGAGCAATAAGGCAGCACCAAAATCAGGATCAAATAATAACAGCGTTAAAGCTGAGCAATACAGCGTAAAAGTAGATGGTAAAGTTTACGACGTAGTAGTGGCGCAAGGTGGTGAGCTAAAAGAAGTAACATTAAAAGACTCTGAGCACATTCCTCAGTCTGCTTCAGTTGCATCAGGTGAAACACTTAACGCACCTTTAGCCGGTAATATTTTTAAGATTAAGGTAAAAGCTGGGCAAGTTGTTAACGAAGGTGATGTAGTGATTATTATGGAAGCCATGAAAATGGAAACCGAAATACGCGCAATGCATACCGGAACTATTGCCGAAGTGTTGGTTGGTGAAGGCGATGCCGTAACTACCGGCGACGCTATGATTGCATTAGCTTAGGAGCAAATAGAGGATGGACGGTATTTTAAACCTCTGGAATGCGACCGGCATTGCTAACTTTACAATCCCATCGTTAATTATGATTGCGGTAGGGTGTTTATTACTGTTTTTAGCGATAGCTAAAGGCTTTGAACCACTATTATTATTACCAATTGGTTTTGGTGCAATTTTAACAAATGTACCAGTGGCAGGTTTGTCAGACCCAGGTGGGCTTTTGTATTACGTTTATTACGTGGGTATTGATACGGGGATTTTTCCGTTATTAATATTTATGGGAGTAGGGGCGCTGACCGACTTTAGCGCGCTTATTGCAAACCCACGTATGTTGTTATTAGGTGCGGCTGCACAGTTTGGTATTTTTGCTACACTGTTTGGCGCAATATTACTTAACTATGTGCCAGGCTTTGAGTTTACTCTACAGGATGCATCGGCTATTGCAATTATTGGTGGTGCAGATGGGCCAACAGCAATATTTTTAGCGTCAAAACTGGCTCCTGATTTACTTGGTGCAATAGCGGTAGCAGCATACTCATATATGGCATTAGTACCAATTATTCAACCGCCAATTATGCGTGCGTTAACAACCCCAGAAGAACGTAAAATTAAGATGCCAGAGCTTCGCAAAGTATCTAAAAAGGAAAAGATTATTTTCCCTCTTATGGTGCTTAGTTTAACGGCTATGTTTTTACCGGCTGCTATACCGCTTGTAGGTATGTTTTGTTTAGGTAACTTAATGCGAGAGTCGGGTGTTGTTGATAGATTAAGTAACAGTGCTCAAAACGAAATCATCAATGTTACAACTATATTTTTAGGTTTAGCTGTAGGTTCAAAGCTTGCTGCAGATAAGTTTTTAACTGTTGAGACGATTGGTATTTTAGTGCTTGGCGCACTGGCTTTTGCAATTGGTACTGCATCTGGCGTATTTATGGCAAAAGGACTTAACCGCATATCTAAAACACCTATAAACCCATTAATTGGGGCAGCAGGTGTATCGGCTGTGCCAATGGCGGCACGAGTAGTTAATAAAGTGGGCCTTGAAAGCAACCCACATAACTTTTTACTTATGCATGCTATGGGACCCAACGTAGCGGGTGTACTTGGTAGTGCAGTTGCTGCGGGTATTTTATTAGCACTTGTTGGCTAATAATTAACGTGGTAGTTAATAAATGATTTAGCGCAGTTTACTGCGCTTTTTTTTGTTCTTAATTTGTTCACCGCTAAATGGTTTCTTGTTCAGCGCTTTTTGTTTACAGTAACAGCTCTTCAAAATTTTAAGGATAGTTATCATGCTTCACACACCTTTAGCAAAGCACTTACCTCATGTTAGTAAACTTGTATTCGGATGCATGGGTCTGGGAGGCGGTTGGAATAAAGACGCAATCACTGATGCACATGTTAAGCAAACTCATGAATGCATAGATAACGCTATTGAAGGTGGCATTAACTTTTTTGACCACGCTGATATTTATACTTTTGGTAAAGCGGAGCAGGTTTTTGGTAAAGCATTAAGCGAGCGACCAGAGCTTAGAGAGCACATGTATATTCAATCTAAGTGTGGGATTCGTTTTGAAGATGACTTAGGGCCAAAGCGCTATGATTTTTCATCAAAGTGGATTGAGCAATCAGTTGAAGCATCCTTGAAGCGATTAAATACAGACTATTTAGACGTACTTATGCTACATCGTCCTGATCCACTCATGGAAGCTAACGAAATTGCTCGCATATTTAGTTGCTTAAAAGAAAGCGGTAAAGTGCGCAATTTTGCAGTATCGAATATGCAGCAACATCAAATGAATTTTTTACAGCATGCACTTGATATGCCGATTGTGGCTAATCAAATTGAGGCTAGTTTACAAAAACATCAGTTTGTTGATGAAGGTGTATATGCCGGTAACAGTGACGGTAAGGATCTTAATTTTACGCCCGGTAGTATTGAGTACTGTCGCCATTTTGAAATTCAAATTCAAAGCTGGGGCAGTTTATGCCAAGGATTATACAGCGGCAGTGATTTATCAAACGCATCGCAGGCTGATATAAACACCAGTCTTTTAGTTAATAAGCTGGCTGCACTTTATGATACGTCTGCTGAGGCTATAGTCATTGCATGGTTACTGCGCCATCCCGCATCTATTCAGCCGATTATTGGAACAACTAATGCCAAGCGTATTAAAGCCTCTTGTGATGCTGTAAACGTACAGCTAACTCGTGAGCATTGGTATGCACTTTATGTAAGCGCTAAAGGCCATGAGCTACCATAAGAAGGGCATTGATATGAATATATTCGTTATTTTAATTGGTTTGTTTGTCGCGCTAGCGATACTTATTCCATTGCTTGAAAAATATCAAAGTAAAATAGGGCTCAACGGTGCAACCAAATACAGCAAATATATTTGGCCATTAGTGATGGTGTCTTTAGTTATTCAGCTCATTTATGTATTAATGTACTAATGGTTTTTAGCGTACACAAAAAAGCCTTTGCAGGTTTAACCTGCAAAGGCTTTTTTAATGTTTATTAATAAACTTTATTTAAGTGCTAACTGTAGCTCGCGATTGCGCTCAAGTTGGGCAATAAAGTTATCTGCAATCGGTTTAAACTTAGCAAGTTCTGAGCGAGGTAATGGCTCTGACTTAGGAAGTTTTACTGTTTTAGGATTACGGTGAACGCCATTTACTAAAAATTCATAGTGTAAATGCGCGCCAGTAACACGACCCGTAGAACCTACAGTACCAATTTGTTGGCCCTGTTTAACTTTTTGGCCCGTTTTAACTAGTTTCTTATTTAGGTGTAAGTACTTAGTTACATATTGTGTGCCATGGCTAATAAAGACGTAGTTACCGTTGTACTTGCTGTAACCCGCTTTAACTACCTTACCGTTCCCTGATGCAACCACCGGTGTGCCAGTGCGTGCCGCAAAGTCGATACCACGGTGCGCTCTAACTTGCCCAGTAACTGGGTGTAAGCGACGAGGATTAAAGCTCGAACTAATATACTTAAAGCTTACAGGTGCACGTAAAAATGCTTTTTTCATGCTACGCCCTTCAGGCGTATAAAAATTGCCGTCGGTATGGCGAATCGCTGCAAAGCGCTGACCTTGGTTTACAAATTCAGCGGCAATAATTTTACCGGTACCAATAAACTCGCCATCAACATAATGAGACTCATAAATTAAGCCAAACACATCGCCTTTACGAATGTCGTTTGCAAAATCAACATCCCAACCAAATATGTCAGCAAAGTTCATTATTTGACGTTCGCTTAAACCAGCCGCTATTGCTGAAGTCCAAAAGTTGTTAGATATCTCGCCGCCAGCGGTTTTAGTTAACGTTTCAATTTCTTTACTATCAATAGCTGTATCGTAGTTACCTTCTTCATTTAAGGTAACAAATAAAGTATCGGTTTTTGAAATCACATAGCGCAGTTGAGCCAAAGAGCCATCTTCAGCTGTCGCAAAGCTAAGTATTTCACCGGGGTGAATTTTAGTTAGCTTGCGCGTTTCTGCGTTAGTGTTAATTAGTTTATGGAGCGTTTGAGCTGAAAAACCAGCACGTTTGAAGATAATTGCTAAATTGTCGCCATTTTTAACTTTATGATCGACAAAGTCGTATTCTGGTAACTTTTCTGCTGCTTGCTCTGAATTTAACTCAGTTAATTTTTCGTTGTCATCAACTTTAACTTGTAACTCATAGCGCTTGCCTATCTCTAATGCATCTGCATTATTGTCTTTAGAAGCAGTCGCTTTTTCAGAAGGAAGAAATGCCAAGCCGGCAATAGCAGAAACTAAACCTAAAATAAGCAATTTGTGTTTTTTTGGGAGAGTGTTAACCACGTGAACCATAACGTGCCTTTTTCTGCTGTCAAGATAATAAATACATAATATTGCAGGATATACTTAATAATGTACGAATACTAGTGCTTTGTAGATTTAAACTAACCTTAAACTACGCTAAAATCAGGGTTAGGAAGCCTTTTTTAACGTCCTATCTAGCTAAGACTCAATTCATTTTGTTTAGTTGCATTAATAACTTAAAAAGTTATTTTAATTAGGTAGAAATTTGTTATGTTAGCTACATATATATATTCGGTTTAAACCTATATTAAACCGTGATTACAAGTAACTAGTCCGCCCCTTCGTAGGCAGAATTTTGGAGTAACACAAAGTGGATTTACAAACCGCTCTAGCAGAGATAAAACGCGGTGCAGAAGAAATATTAATTGAAGACGAACTAGTTGAAAAACTAAAGTCGGGCAAAAAGCTAAAAATAAAAGCTGGCTTTGATCCTACAGCCCCTGATTTACATTTAGGGCACACTGTACTCATTAATAAAATGAAAACCTTTCAGGATTTAGGTCATGAGGTTATTTTCTTAATTGGTGACTTTACTGGCATGATTGGCGACCCAACAGGTAAAAACGTAACGCGTAAACCACTTACTCGCGAAGACGTACTAGCCAATGCCGAAACATATAAAGAACAAGTATTCAAAATTCTAGATCCTGCTAAAACCACTGTTGCATTTAACTCTACTTGGATGGAAAAGTTAGGCGCTGCAGGCATGATTAAACTTGCTGCAAACCAAACCGTAGCACGTATGCTTGAACGCGATGACTTTAAAAAGCGTTATGGAAGTGGCCAACCAATTGCAATTCATGAGTTTTTATATCCACTGGTACAAGGTTGGGATTCGGTTGCACTAGAGTCAGATGTTGAACTAGGTGGTACTGATCAGCGCTTTAACTTGCTAATGGGTCGTGAGCTACAAAAAGTTGAAGGGCAAAAGCCGCAAACAGTATTAATGATGCCATTACTTGAAGGTACTGACGGCGTTCAAAAAATGTCTAAGTCGCTTGGTAACTACATTGGTATTACTGATGCGCCAAACGATATGTTTGGTAAAATAATGTCAATTAGTGATGTGCTAATGTGGCGTTATTACGATTTATTAAGCGCGCTTTCTATTGAAGAAATTGCAGCTCAAAAAGAACGTGTTGAGCAAGGTACTAATCCGCGCGATATTAAAATAGAATTAGCTAAAGAGTTAATTGCTCGTTTTCATAGTGAAGCTGATGCACAAGGTGCACATGATGATTTTATTCAGCGTTTTCAGAAAAAAGCGTTACCAGATGAAATCCCAGAGCTGACAATCACTATCGCAGAAGATACTATTTTAATTGCTAACTTGCTTAAAGAAGCAAATTTAGTAGTTAGTACGTCAGAAGCAATGCGTATGATTAAGCAAGGTGCAGTTAAACTTAACGGTGAAGATAAAATCACTGACACCAAACTTGAAATAGCAAAAGGCACAACAGCTATTTACCAAGTAGGTAAACGTAAGTTTGCAAACATCACTGTAGCTTAAACGCAGTTTAAAAACTAAAAAACCAGCCTCGGCTGGTTTT
The DNA here is from genome assembly GCF_015864365.1 of Pseudoalteromonas sp. SWXJ133. NCBI lineage: Bacteria > Pseudomonadati > Pseudomonadota > Gammaproteobacteria > Alteromonadales > Pseudoalteromonadaceae > Pseudoalteromonas > Pseudoalteromonas sp. SWXJ133. The sequence goes on along the minus strand of NZ_JADYXJ010000025.1, from coordinate 31,047 downwards.
TTTGTGCTTGTATTTTGGGGTCTGTAAATAGTTACGAGGTAGTCACTAAATAGTCACTAAATCACTTTTAATATTTCGATACTTACAATTACTAACAACCAAAATACACGCGCTTGATTTAATCTATTAATTATTACAGGTACATCCTCCGGTGTAGGTAGTCTATCAGTACCAATACGCATTTTATTAAAGCGAGTACCTAAATAAACTGCTGGCCCGCCCAGTTGCACGCCAAGTGATGCAGAGCACGTGCTTAACAGCCAACCTGTATTTGTTTGATAAAAATGTCTGCCGTAATACTTAATGTAGCGCATGCTTTGTTTGCTCGCTCTACTTGCTGCAATAGTTAAAGCCAGTAAGCGCATCGGTATATATTCAATAATAAACAACAGAGTTTTAAGCGGTTTTAAAAAGTAGCTATTTGGGGATATGCCACTACGCCACGCTTGTTGTATTAAGGTAAGCAACCGATAGGCGAGGGCAGCGATAGGGCCAAATGCTAAAAATATAAATATAACTACGAAATAGTATCTAGCAGTGCGCAGTATTAAGCTTTCAATTAATGCTTTGATAATACCAGGAGATGAAAGCCTATTAACTTCACGGGCAAGCAGTGGTTTTAGTAATTCGCGTGCTGTCGATTTTTGATTTTGTTTAGTTAACTTTGCAATTCGGAGCGCTTTTTTATCAATACTCTTACTCTCTAAGCATAAATATAAAATAAGACCTGCGAGTAATTCTGGGTAAAAAGCAAATTCGAGTAGTAACATTACAATAATAAGAATGACACTTAAAATGAGCGTACTTGCGAGTATTGCAGCTAAATATTGATAGCTCTTAGGTTCTTTGCTTTTGTATATGCGTTTGCCAATCGCACTAAAAACAGCATTCAATGCCGTATTAGGATGATACCAGCTAACAATGGGAATAAAGCGCTCAGCAAGGAGCGCTAGTACAAAGGCAATAAAGTCCAAGTGGTTTTGAACAATATTGCTAAGCATTTACAGAGACACTGCAGTTAGCTTTTCTAAAAGTGCGACAACCATTTTAGATGAGTTGATTGATGCAGTTTCTAGGTATTCTTCAAATGATTGTGGTGACTCTTTACCTGCAATATCAGACATTGAGCGAATTACAACAAACGGTGTATTAAGCGTAAAACACGTTTGTGCAATTGAAGCGCCTTCCATTTCAACGGCAAGCATTGTAGGAAAATCACTACGTGCTTTATCAATACGTACCGGGTCACACATAAATGTGTCACCAGTACAAATTAAGCCAACAAGTGTTTTAACATCACTGATCTGTTCGATTGTTTGTTGTGCTGCTTCAACTAATTTAGGGTGAGCTGCAAAGCCTGCTGGCATTTGCGGTACTTGGCCAATTTCGTAGCCGAAAGCAGTGACATCTACATCGTGATGACGTACTTCTGACGAAATTACTACATCGCCAACACTTAGAGAAGGATCGAATCCACCGGCAGAGCCTGTGTTAATTACGCAATCAGGTTTAAAGTTATCGATAAGTAACGTGGTTGCAATCGTTGAGGCAACTTTACCAATACCAGATTGAACAAGTGTTACTGTGTTACCAGCTAGCTCGCCAGTATAAAAAGTGAAACCTGCTTTAGTTAAAATTTGTGGGTTTTGCATTGCTTCACGTAAAATTTTAACTTCTGGCTCCATTGCGCCAATAATACCAACATTCATAATGTTTTATTCCTGAGTTTGAATTACTTGATTATACGTGAAGTTAGCTATAAAAAACAAAAAAGCGAGCAGTTTTCACTGCTCGCTTTAAATACTTTTTAGGAAGGTATTTAATTCGGTTTTTAAATTTCAGCTAAAGCAGTTGTTTGTGCTTTGGCTTGAGAAGGTGAAAGTACCGCTGGCTTATGTGAGCGGTTACGAACAGGACGCTGCGTTTGTGCTGCTGCAGGCTTACCAAGTTTAAACATAATTGCATCGCGTACTTCAGAAGGGCGGTAGCCCGACTTAACTTTCATACGAATATGTGGAATGCCGGCAGACTCTAGTGCGCCATTTACAAACCAGTCACGTTGAGCTTTGTGGCCACCTTTATTGGCATTGTTAACTAGGTCAACGGCCGCAACAATAGTTAGTTTTTCTTTATCGATTAGCACGTAATCAAGCTGTTTATTTTTAGCTTTTGCTAAAGCAGCACGTTTAGATTTTACTGAAAGGCCTTGCTTACAGTCAATAACATCAACTAACTTAACGCGACTAACAATTTTATATTGATCGCCAACAGCACGCTCTAGAAGATTTAAAAAAGCCCCTTCAACCTGTGTAAACACAGTTTGCTTGCGGATAAAAGGGTACGGGTTTCCGCCATCGTCATTAAATTTTGACGCAACAACAGAGGCCCCGACAACTAATACTAGGATTAATAATAAAGCGAATTCCATACGGTAACTCCATAACAACAAATTGACACTGCTCAAACAAAGCAATTTACGTGCCTAAAAAGTGTGAGTTATAAAATAATTACCAACTGTTTATAAAAGCTAAAGCGATGCAGCTATTAAGCTTTGTATCCACCTTCAATACCTTTAACCGCAATAGCTACAGCATCGTGTGCATGGAGTGATTCATAATGGTTTATTTGCAGCCAGTAATCGCTGTAATTATCAGCTTCTAGCAAGGCTTTAATTTTGCGCGCTGCATCTTCACAAAACATTAGATTTTGGCCGTTTAGGCGGGCAAACTCTTGCTCGTCTTCACGTTTTACAGCCGCTTGTACAGGCGTTTTAAGTTCTGCTTCAAGAGTATTTATTAGAGTCACTACATCAAACTCTTGAATGTTGCTATCAAGCTTTACTTTTACGTTGGCAATAGAGCGCTGCGAGTGAGGTGTAGCAACTATGCCTTGTGTAGTGCCTAGCCATTCGTGCACATCTTTTTGGCTTAAGGTTTCTTGGTTAAACTTTTCGTTAAACGCGTTTTGTATAAGCTGGCGTGCAAGTGCTGCAGAGCAAGGGCATGTTGAAGAATAGGTAACATCTACGGTTAGCTCGTAGCTAATAATGTTATTTTCAATTGTACTGGTAAGTACAACTGGGTAGCTTTTCCAGCCCGCTTTACCACTTAATAGTGATTTACGGCGTAGCGGTAATTCAAATTTAAATTCAATTTGTGCTTTATCGCTCAGCCCTTCGTGGCTAGTTATAAAGGTATCGAGTGCTTGCGCTATTGTTTGCGGATTGACTTGCTGCTCAGTTGAAAGCAGGTCAAGTGCTAAAAATAGACGTGACATATGAATGCCTTTGGCATCTTCTTTATGCAAATTTACAAATGCACGAGCTTTGGCATTTACTGTAACTGGAGATAAGTCTAGTGACTCAAAAATAAATGGCAGTTCGATTTCGCCCATGCCAACCCAGTCTAATTTACCTGTTTGTAAAGCGGGTGCAGTGTCTGCTATATCTGGCATATTGGTTTGCATGTGCGCTACTCGTATTTTGGAGATAATAAAGCGGGGCATTTTACACTAAATAATTTATTGCTGAAATGATGAGTTTAGGGAATGAGCAAAATCAAACATGAAAAATTTTGTTTTTATCGCACAACATGGGTAGTGGTAGGAGAAAAATGCTAAAATCTGGGAAAATGGTATGTTTATACATGCGCATTGCCTTCTTTATATTTAAGCACACAGCTAAGAGATAAAATTACGTATGACCGATTATTCTTTGAGCCCTTGGGCTCGGGTACTTTCCAGCTCAATAACGCGATTTGGTGAATTTAAAACCGCAGCTATTTGTTACACTTTATTTTTAACTGTATCTCTTATTTTATCGAGCATGTTTTATTATGTTGCGATAGGCGAATTACACCTTGTTGATATTTTGGCTGTGGTATTTTTTACCGCTGTGGTTTCCCCTTTAATTATAAGTGTATTACTTAATTCAATTCGTCAATTAGATGCCTCGTATGCTTATTTAGATAGTGCAACCAAACAGGAAAAACTCTTAAATCAAACCTTAAAAGATAATATTAGCCGTTTGAATATTGAAATTGATGAGCGTAAAATGGCATTTCATGCCAAGCATCGCGCTATCGAAGAGCTGCGCCGAGAAATTGCAGAGCGTAAAAAAACACAACAAGAACTTGCTCAACAAAGCATGCTGCAGCGCTCAATAGTTGATTCATCTCCTGATTTATTTTATTACCGCGATAACAATGGCGTATTTGCTGGTTGTAATAAAATGTTTGAAGAAGTAATGGGCAAATCAAGTAGTGAGCTAATTGGGAAAACGGTTGAGCAAATATTTCCGAGTCACTTTTTATCTGAGGTTTTAAAAACTGATAAGGAAGTAGAGCAAAGCCATAAAGCGCTGACTATCGATGTGGGTTATGAAGTAAATGGTGAAACACGTTGGTTTGAGCTGCGTAAATTACCTTTTATAAATGATGACGGTGACTACATTGGATTACTGGGTTTTGGTCGTGATATCACTAGCCGTAAAGAAGCAGCACAGGCACTCGAAACAGCTTATAAAGACAAAGGTAAGTTTATTGCTACACTGAGCCATGAACTACGTACACCATTAAATGGCATTGTTGGTTTAACGCGTATGTTATTAGATACAGAGCTTAATAAGCAACAGCGTAGTTGGGGTAACACTATTTTTTCGAGCGCTGAGACACTCGGGAATATTTTTAATGATATTATAGATTTAGATAAAATAGATAGAGAGCAGCTCGATATAGCAACCAATTCTATTAATGTTTCTGATTTTATAAACGATGTAGTTAATTTTGCAGGCTTAATAGCAGAGCAAAAAGAGCTTGAGTTTGATATTAAACGCAATGGCATACTTGATGTTTACGCGCAACTCGATCCGACTCGATTACGCCAAGTTGTTTGGAACTTGATTAACAACGCCGTTAAGTTTACTCAGCAAGGGAAAGTAACACTCGAATGTAGCAGAGAAAATCGTGTAGAAGGCCCATGGTTAGTTATTAAAGTATTGGATACCGGCCAAGGTATTCCACCAGAGCAGCTTGCCCATATATTTGATATGTATTACAAAGCGCCGGATTTAAAAGGAACCAACGCGATAGGCTCAGGTATTGGTTTGGCTGTAACTAAGGCACTTGTAAGTGCAATGAAAGGGATAATTACAGTCAATAGTACCGAAGGCGAAGGAAGTTGTTTTACAGTGCAAATACCGCTTAGTTTATGTGTTGCACCAACAGAGCAAAGCTATGTTGGCCGCGGTTTGTATATTCTACTAGTAGAAGATGTGCCTCTTAACGCCGAAATTGCTACAAACCTATTAGAGCAACGCGGCCACGAAGTATTATGGGCTGAAACCGGTGAAGATGCGCTCTCGTTTGTCGAAACCGAAGATGACTTAGATTTAGTACTACTTGATATGCAATTGCCAGATATAAACGGTGACGTGGTTGCTAAGCAAATACGCTCAGATAGCCACTTCGATAAATTACCTATTGTCGCTTTAACTGCCAATGTACGCAGTGCTGAAAAAGAGCTTGAAGGTATATCAATACAAGGTGCGTTGGCTAAACCAATTAACACAGTGAAGCTTGATAAAATGCTGGCTGACTTATTTGGTATTAAGCAAAGTGAATGCACAGAGCCACAGCTAAAAGTAAGTGAAGAGGCGCTAGAGGGCATTGATGCACACTTATTAGATATTGAAACAATAGAAGACTTTGTAAATTCGATGGGCTTAGTTGTATTTAGACGCAGTAGTCAGTTATTTGAAAAGCTAAGTCCACAATATCAGCAAGAATTACTTACTTCATTAAATGCCGGCGATAGGGAAGAGTATGAATCAGTAGCACATAAACTTAAAGGTGCGGCTGGATCGGTAGGTCTAAATGATGTGCAGCTTCATGCCAAGGTAATGGAGCATGGTGCGATTGATGAATCTGATGAAGTATTAAAGCAGTGGTTAGATGTTTTAGAAGATAAAATAAATGAAGGACAAAAAGCCCTTCATTTATTTTTACAGCAATTAGAGTAAAACTAATTAGCTCTAATTAAGCGTCAATTTTACCAATGAAACGGTAACCTTCACCATGGATGGTGCTGATTAACTCTGACGTTGAGTTATCACTTTCAAAATGCTTACGAATGCGACGAATAGTAACGTCAACAGTACGGTCATTTGCACGAAGCTCACGGCCTGTCATATGCTTAATTAATTGCTCGCGGCTGAAAATACGACCAGGAGAATCAAGCATTAAACGAAGTGCTCTGTATTCACCTTTCGGCAAGCGCTTAGCATCGCCACCAGGTGAGGTAAGGCAACGGCTATTTTCATCAAGTTCCCAACCGTTAAACGTAATAACACCATTTGTTTCTAGTGCTGACTCTTCACCGCCTAAAGCAGTACGAGTAATAAGGTTGCGAGCTCTAATAGTTAATTCACGTGGGTTGAATGGCTTAGTAACATAGTCATCTGCGCCAATTTCAAGACCTAAAATACGGTCAACATCGTTGTCACGACCGGTTAGGAATATAAGACCCACTTTACGCTTTTGGCGTAATTCACGGGCTAAAATAAGACCGTTTTTACCAGGAAGGTTGATATCCATAACTACAAGATTAACGTCATCGTTATTTGTAAGCTTGTCATGCATATCATCGCCATCAATGGCTTCAATAACTTTGTAACCTTCAGCTTCAAATAAACTAACTAGGTTCAGTCGAGTTACGTCTTCATCTTCTACGATTAGAATGACTGGCGTTTGCATTATTAATTAACCTTTTGGAATATTTTATTTATAAAAAATCGGTGACGAATTTATAACCGATTACTAGAGATTATAGGATTATACCCATTTGTTAACAAGGAAAAAACAAATTGGATAAAAATAAAACAGCAGGTTGTCCAAAGTCTACTAAAAAGGGCAGTGCAAAAACTACTGTTTAATTGATATATACGTGGATGTAGCTATTTGAATTATAAAGTCGAAGCCATTTCCCTTTAATAATTGATACATCATTCAATCAAACAGGGTACTTAAAATAATCAGACTAATTCAAAGCAAAACTATATCACTTTCTAACCTTTCATCAATGTATGTGATACAGCAAAGATAAAAAAGTTCATAAATCGTTTGGTAATAATTATTTAATGCAATTAAATAATGTTACGCGCTTATCACATGCCTCATTAATGAGGTCATTTAATGCTAATTCAAGGATAAATTTTAAATATATGCACTTTTAGTGATCTTTATTTAAGGGATAGTAATTATAAAGCGAGCACCGCGTTTTTCTTCAAGATCAAACATAACTCTTCCACCGAGTGCCTGTGTTACTAGGTTATATACCAAGTGCATGCCTAAGCCGCTTGCACCTTGTCCACGCTTTGAAGTTACAAAAGGATCAAAAATTCTATTTTTAATATTTTTATCAACGCCTTGACCATTGTCAGAGTAAACTATTGTTAATTTTTTCCCTACCAGTTCTACGTCAAAGCGAATTTCATTATTTTCTTTACCTATAAATCCATGAATCACAGAGTTCATAAGCAATTGCTGAAACACTTGTTGCAGAGGCTCAGACTTACTATGAATAGCCAAGTCGTTCGGGCAGTTAATAATAACGGCAGGCTTTTTAGGCAGTAATTCAGATTGAATCGATGTTAAAACATCACTTATTAATTTATGCACATTAATATAGGTATTAACACCGTCGTCTTGAATAACGGCGACTTTTTTAAAGTTAGATATCAGGTCTGCAGCACGATTTAGATTACGATAAATTAAGTCTAAGTTTTCAATACCTTCATTTATAAAGCGTTTTAAATGGCTTGAGGTTAGTTTTTTATCGTCAAAGCTTTGTTGTATATCTGCCAGTTTATCTCGTAGTAATGTAGAACCAGTAATCCCTAGCCCTATTGGTGTATTCACTTCATGGGCAACCCCTGCAACCATTTGCCCAAGCGATGCCATTTTTTCATTTTCAACAATTTGTGTTTGATACTGATGCATTCGCTCAAGAGTTGATAAAAGCTCTTGGTTTGCTTCTCTGAGAGCGATTGTTCGCTGGTTTACTTTTTCTTCAAGACTTTGGTTTAACTGTTTTATTTCTTGTTTATCTTTTTCGTGGCGCTCCAGTTGCCTCTTAGTACGTGTAAGCATAATATTTAAACTATTTGAAAGAGCGGTTATTTCTTTTACATCGGTTATCGGCGCGCGTGCATCATAGTTATGATTTTTAGATACATCCTGTAATAGCATGCTTAGCTGCTCTATTGGCTTGGCTATACGTCGTTGAACTTTTATAGCAATAAAGTAAACAACGATTAAAATTAAGAGTGTTAATAACACGTCTATTAATATTTTTCTTTCAATATAGGTCTCTAAACTTTCGAGACTCCCTCGCATATATACATAACCTACCAACTGTTCGTTATCGTAAATAGGACGGGTTAATTCAATATGATCGCTCGTAATTCGTGGCGTTTTTAGCTCATCAACACTGTCTATTCTTAACGGCACTGGAGGCATTTTTTTTGCATTGAAGCTAATAAAAAAAACGGGTTTTTGGGATGCTTTTTCTATTGAATAAATATGTATGTTTTTTACAAGAGGGATATTTTCAAATGATTTAAGGCGTTTTTCTTCTGTTTTTCTATCATCCTCAATTACTGAGTTAGCAGCATCGAAAGCTACAATTTCAGAAAGTATAACGAGTTTATTAATGATTAATTGCTTTTGCTCCTTAACGCTCAAGTACGTCGAAATAGAAATAGAGAGCGATAAGCAAATAGCTGTAATAAGCATAATTAAATTTAGGAGTGCTTTACGAATGCTACTTTGTTGAACTTTTTTAGGCATTATTTCGTTATCGCCTGAATTAATTTTAATTATTTAGAGTTTTAGTTTAGCAAAAACGGAGGGAAGTGAAGGATAAAAACTAAATTAATTCTTATATTTATTCGAAAGTTAGATTAAGCACGTTTGTGCTTAATCATTCTATAAAGTTAAATTAGCTACTATACACAGCAAATTTATTGTTCTTAAATACAGTTTGATAGCTTTCAAATTGCGTTTCTAAAATAGGCGGGTACTTTAAAAAGCTGTTAGCAACAATATTCAGTTTTCCTAACTTAGTTAAATGCTGTTTTGCATTTGCTAAAAATGTTTCTGCTACTGTGTAGTCAGTCGCAATACCAGTATGAAAAGGTGGATTGCTAATAATTAAATCAAACTTACCGGTAATGCTTTTAAGGCCGTTACTTAATATCGCTTCGCCTTTGATGCTGTTAAGCTTCAGAGTTTGCTGTGTTGCGTAGGTTGCCAGTGCACTTACATCACTACACACAAACTCAAGTGCTGGATTATGCAGCCCTAAAAAGGTTGCTATTAAACCTGCGCCACAGCCAAAGTCGAGAACCCTACCTTGCTTAATTGTCGGTGCGTTTTCGAGTAGAACTTTCGTTCCTATATCTAAACTACCGTGATTAAACACCCCTGGGACACTAATAGCTGTAAACTCGGTGTCGGCAACATTAACAACAAACTTTTTATGGTAGGTCGTAATATCAAAATCAGGGTGCTGGGTAATCTCAGCAAATGAGTAAAGAACGCAGTGCTTAGCTGAATCAATTTTGTTACTAAACTCAGCTTTACCAGCTAATTGCTTTTCAATTGATTTAACACCACTTTTATTTTCACCTACCACCAATAGTTCGGCATCATCAGTAATAGCAGATCGAATATTATCAAGCGCCATTAATAACTCAGGTTTTGATTTAGGGTAGTAAAGAATAACTAAATCGTAGCCGTTGCCAGGTATTGTGTGGTTTACATGAATATCAACGTCTTTAGTGTTTTTAGCAAACTCACCGTTAGCATGGTTGTAGCTAAATGCAGTTACCTTGCTTTGTGGGTTAAGTTTTTTAAGCTCTGTTAAAAAGCCATCTTGAACAAAGTTGACCACCAAGATAGATTTGCCCGTTAGTGCCTCGCTATTACGAAGTAACAGTAAACTTGGGTTGGTTAGTACGCTCATAAATGGCTTTGCCTTACAGTATGTTTAGTTTTATTAAAAATAAAAGTGAGTGCTTAAAGTTACTAATTACTCAGTACGTTCAAACATTAAATCCCATACGCCATGACCTAGGCGATGCCCGCGCTGCTCAAACTTAGTAAGCGGACGCAAATCTGGACGTGGAACATAATCGTTTGTTTCTGATTGGTTTTTAAAACCAGGAGCTACATTCATTACTTCGAGCATATGCTCTGCATAGTTTTCCCAATCTGTTGCCATATGAAAAACGCCACCCATTTTAAGTTGAGCTCTTAGTTTTTCAACAAACTCAGTTTGTACGATACGGCGTTTGTGATGGCGCTTTTTATGCCAAGGATCAGGGAAAAATAACTGCAGTGTTGTTAAGCTTTCATTAGGTATACAGTCAGCAAGTACTTCAACAGCGTCGTGTTCAAAAATACGTAAGTTAGTAATGCCTGCTTCATCAGCATCCATTAAACAAGCACCAACGCCTGGGCGGTGTACTTCAATACCAATAAAGTTTAGGTGTGGAGCATTTGTTGCCATTTCGACAAGTGATTTACCCATACCAAAACCAATTTCTACTACTACATCGTTGTTGTTGCCAAAAACTTCGCTTAAATCAAGCATACCGTTTTTATGCTCTAGGCCCATTGTTGGCCAGCATTTTTCGATTGCAGCGGCTTGGCCTTTGGTTAATCGACCTTCGCGTTTTACAAAACTGCGAATGGTGCGGATGTATTTACCTTCTTGCTTAGCTTGCTCAAGGTTAGTGTTGCTTGATTCACTCATATTATTGGCCTGACAAAAACAATGTGTTTAAAAATGGTTGCATATTATCCCTGACCGAGCCCGCAATCACAAGTATTAGCTGGTTTTACACGCCCTATAGCTTGATCTTTTTATTAACTACAATAGACTGAGCCGCCATTGAGCATCAGTAAAAGTACAATATGTTGGATTTAAATAAAGAACAGTCTAATTTGTTTTCTAATCAAATCGTTGATTGGTATCACCTTCATGGGCGTAAAACACTCCCGTGGCAGTTGGGTAAAACACCTTATAAAGTATGGGTGTCTGAGGTGATGCTGCAGCAAACTCAAGTTATTACTGTTATCCCATATTTTGAAAAATTTATGCAAAGCTTTCCAGATATTATTGCTTTAGCTGATGCTGATGAAGATTTAGTACTGCATCACTGGACCGGTTTAGGGTATTACGCTCGTGCGCGTAACTTACATAAAACAGCTAAAATAGTGCGTGACAAATACCAAGGCGAATTTCCACAAACGCTTGATGAGGTAATGGATTTACCCGGAATAGGGCGCTCTACAGCGGGTGCTGTTTTGTCATTGTCGCTTGGGCAGCATCATCCAATTTTAGATGGGAATGTTAAGCGAGTCTTAGCGCGCTACTTTATGATAGAAGGTTGGTACGGTGTTAAAAAAGTCGAAAATCAGCTTTGGCACTTATCAGAGCAATTAACACCTAAAAATAATGTCACCGAATTTAATCAAGCTATGATGGATTTAGGTGCGAGTGTTTGCTCACGTAGTCGGCTTGATTGCGAGGCTTGCCCATTAAATTCAGGTTGTGGTGCCTTTAATGCAGGTAAAGTAAAAGAATTTCCACATTCTAAACCTAAAAAAGCAGTGCCTAAGAAGAGTTGTCATCAGTTAATTATTCAGTGCGGCGATAAAGTGCTTATGGAAAAACGCCCTAACAGCGGTATTTGGGGAGGACTATTTGGCTTTTTTGAATTTAATGAGTACGAGGAGCTTCAAATATTTTTAGCTCAGCAAGGATTAGAAGCCAACTTAGTAGAGCTTGAAGCGTTTATTCATGTGTTTTCACATTTTGAGCTGAAGATTAATCCGCATGTGCTCAATGTTAAGAACATTCCTGATGTAGTAAATGACAAACAATTAGTGTGGTATCCGCTTGATCAATCAATAGAGGTTGGCCTAGCAGCGCCAACTAAAAAGTTGGTTAAACAAATTACAGCAATAGTATAGAATAGCCCCATATTTAGCGTTAGAGAGAATCAATCATGGCACGTACAGTATTTTGTCAAAAGTTACAAAAAGAAGCCGAAGGGCTTGGCTTTCAGTTATACCCTGGTGAAGTTGGTGAAAAGATTTTTAATAACATCTCTAAAGAAGCGTGGGGTCAGTGGCAGCATAAGCAAACAATGCTTATTAACGAAAAGCATTTAAATATGATGGACCCAGAGCACCGCACATTTTTAGAAGAGCAAATGGTTGGCTTTTTGTTTGAAAACAAAGATGTGGAAATTGAAGGTTATCGACCGCCTGAAAAATAATATTTCAAACATAAAAAAAGGGCTAAATAGCCCTTTTTTTGTGTGACCATTTAATCACTTAACTCATCTTCTTGCTCAGAGATTTTAATTTGTTCTTTTAAAAATTGAGCTGCTTTAGAGTATTCAATTTCTAACTTGTCTCTTAAGTCTATTAACTCATCGGTTGTAAGTTCACCTTCTTTGCATTTATCTTCAAATGCACTTGAAAGATCTGCTACCACTAGAGCACCAATTGTTTTAGAAATAGATTTTAGTTGATGACAACCTTCAATTATTTCGTCTAAATCGTTAACCATTACACCTGAGTTAATACCTTTAATTAGCCCTTGGCTTTGTTCTAGATACATTTTAAAGAAACGAATTTGCTTAGCATTATCACCATTTACATATTTAGCGACTGCCTCCATATCTATAGGTAGTGCCATAGTTTGATGAATTAATACGCTTTGGCTTTGATTTAGCTTATCGCTCCAACGCTTTAAAGTATCTTCTAATACATTTAATTCTATAGGTTTGGTAATAAAATCATTAATCCCTACCGCTAAGCAGCGCTCTTTTTCACCTTTAAGTGCGTTGGCAGTGACAGCGATAATATAAGGCTGTGCATCAATAGATTCCAATAATTCGGCTTCATTACGGATTTTTTCTACCATATCGTAACCCGACATTTTAGGCATGTGTAAGTCGGTCAAAATAAGTGAATAGTCACCTTTTCTCCACATATTTAAGCCTTCTTCACCGTTGTTCGCTATTTCAACGGCAAAACCTAATATATGTAGTTGATCAGTCAATACTTGTTGGTTTAGGAGGTTATCCTCAACTAATAAAATCAATCTGTTTGATTTACGAGCTTGATCAATATTTAAATGGCTATTAAGTACCTTGGTTTTTTTTATTTGCTTGGGTGTATGTAAACCAGCAGCCACTAAAATAGAAAGCATGAAATTAGATTTGCATAAAGGAGAGGCGTTAATATAAAAAATGTTTTTATGATTGATAGCCGCTTCATCAAGTTTACTTAGCACAACTACTTGCTGGTTATAATCTTCCAATGAATAAAATAAGCGTCTTAGCAGTGCGTTAATTTTGTCCATATTATCTATGCCATCAGCGACCCAAATAATATCTTGTGAATTTTGATACTCTTCAGCTTCTTCTTCTGTATGCACGTAAGTAATTTTAGCGCCCATAAACGATAAGTAGCGGTACATTACTTTTTCACGTTCTAAGTGATTACTAACTACAATAATCTTCTTACCATTTAACGAACCTTTGTGCGCGTACTCAATTTTACCCGATGTACTAAACGGTAATTCAACAGTAAATTCACTCCCTATACCCGCATGGCTGGTGACATGGATAGTACCTAACATAAGCTCAGTTAAACTTTTACAAATAGAGAGACCCAAGCCTGTCCCCCCATATTCACGAGTGATTGAATTTTCTGCTTGAATAAATGGATTAAATATTTCGCGTAGTTGTGACTGTGTCATACCTTTGCCGTTATCGGTTACGCAAAAGCGTAGAGTAAAGTGATCAGCAGTGTTGTGTGCTACTTCTACTGATATTTTTACATGACCTTGTGTTTTATCATCAGTGGTAGTGAATTTAATTGCGTTGCTACATAGGTTATAAAGAACCTGACGTACACGCACACTGTCACCTGTAAGGTTTATAGGGATATCTGGTGCAATTGATAGCTCTAAATCAAGATTTCGCTTTTTAGCAACAGAGGAAAGCACTCGAGTAACTTCTTCAAGGGTATCTGAGACAGAAAATGGTGTTGGATCTATATTTAGTTTTCCAGCCTCAATTTTAGAAAAGTCTAGGATGTCGTCCAAAATACTCAATAATGAGAATGCTGATTCACGAATAATTGTACTTAAACGATGTTGAGCCCCATCAAGTTCTGTTTGGCGTAGTAAATCAATAGTGCCTATAACACCGTTCATTGGTGTTCTTATTTCGTGACTCATCGTTGCTAAGAACGTTGTTTTAGTATCGCTTGCTCGCTCAGCTTTTAATGTGGCTTGCTCAAGCGCTAAAGTACGATTTTGTACCTCGGCCTCCAAACCGTTTTGTAATTTATAAAGCTCTTTTTGTGCAGCTTCATTTTCACTCATTGCAGTTTGTACTTTTTGCAGTAATAAATTGATGTGTTTTGCTACAACACCTAAACCAATATCAAGTTGCTCATCAACGTTACTGTTATAGTTAGCACCTTCGGTGATCGATTGTAACTCTTGAGTAAGAATATCAGTACTTCTACGTAAGCGAGTATTAATGTACATATTAAACATTAAAGTAAGTATAAATAACGCAGCAACACTCGCTATCGCAATTATATAAGCAATAATTTGAGAGTCCTGAGCACTTAAAGGCATGGCTGGTAGATTTTGTTTAATAATAAGCTCGCCAATGGGCTGATCGTTCAGTGATAGCAGGTGATGTACAATCCCTTGCTCTACTAAGTGCTTTTCAGTTTTAACAGAGGTGATAGCTGGTTTACTGCTGCTATATACCAACTGAGTATCTGATGTAGCATTGAAGCGATATAGAGTATATTCAAAGTCACCGTCTAATAAGGAGGTTAAATCAAGTAACTGTTTTACTTTACCTTGACCATACATAGTTAATGCGTCAATCATAGGCAAGTCCAATCTATCGGCGAGCGTTACAATATTAACAGGTGGGGTTGGTTGAACAGTACTAACTTCAGTTTTTGTGTAAAATGAGTGGGCAACAATAGCAAGTGCTGTTACTGCAATATTAATGATTAAAAAAAGAGGTAGTAAGCCTTTTACCGGCGACGAGAATTTACTCTGCATTGATTGTTTCCAATTGATGTGTTTTCACTACGATAAGCCCTTACTGCACGTATCTAAGTTAATCGTAACATTTACAAAAAATAATTCACTACGGTTTTAGTCTGATTTAGTTGTATTTATTTTATGGTTATAGTTTTTTTGTGGTAAAAATGAACGTTATCAATAAAAAACACACAGGGTTGGCTG
Source organism: Pseudoalteromonas sp. SWXJ133 (assembly GCF_015864365.1). Taxonomy (NCBI): domain Bacteria; kingdom Pseudomonadati; phylum Pseudomonadota; class Gammaproteobacteria; order Alteromonadales; family Pseudoalteromonadaceae; genus Pseudoalteromonas; species Pseudoalteromonas sp. SWXJ133. The sequence continues at coordinate 15,690 of NZ_JADYXJ010000025.1, read as the reverse complement.
AAAACCGTTCAAACAGTTATAAAGAATAAAAAAAAAGTTGACTTGTAAGGGCAAAACTCGTTTAATACGCCGCACGCCCAGATAGCTCAGTCGCTAGAGATGAGTGGGAATTGCATTAAAAATCCTTTAAGATTTTTAATTAGCACTGTTTAAGTGCCTCGATAGCTCAGTTGGTAGAGCAGAGGATTGAAAATCCTCGTGTCCCTGGTTCGATTCCGGGTCGAGGCACCATTTATTAAAGTAGTGGTGTTTAATCAACAGTTTAAACATTATTACTCGTGCCTTAGCACACAGTTTTGTGTGCCGACTTAGCTCAGCTGGTAGAGCAACTGACTTGTAATCAGTAGGTCAACCGTTCGACTCGGTTAGTCGGCACCATTTATAAAGCTAAAAGTTAAATAATTATTTTATTTTTAGTTAGCACAGTTTATGTGCCTCGATAGCTCAGTCGGTAGAGCAGAGGATTGAAAATCCTCGTGTCCGTGGTTCGATTCCGCGTCGAGGCACCATTTACTTTAAGTTCTCAATCTTTAAAATTGAACGTGCCTTAGCACACAGTTTTGTGTGCCGACTTAGCTCAGCTGGTAGAGCAACTGACTTGTAATCAGTAGGTCAACCGTTCGACTCGGTTAGTCGGCACCATTTATTCAAAGTAGTTTGAAAAGAAAAGCTGTAATCAGTAGTCTGTTCAAATTACCCGTCGACTCGGTTAGTCGGCACCATTTATTTAAAGTTAATTGTAGAATATCGCAATTAACTAGCACAGTTTATGTGCCTCGATAGCTCAGTCGGTAGAGCAGAGGATTGAAAATCCTCGTGTCCGTGGTTCGATTCCGCGTCGAGGCACCATTTATTGAAAAGCCTTGCTTATGCAAGGTTTTTTTATTTTAAGTGCTTTATAAAAGTTCTCAATCTTTAAAATTGAACGTGCCTTAGCACACAGTTTTGTGTGCCGACTTAGCTCAGCTGGTAGAGCAACTGACTTGTAATCAGTAGGTCAACCGTTCGACTCGGTTAGTCGGCACCATTTATTCAAAAGCCTCGCTTATAGCGAGGCTTTTTTGTTTTCAACTTGAGAATTAAAAATACCCATAGTTAAGAGCAAAGCAACTGACTCGTAATCAGTAGTCTGTATAAGTTATCCGTTCGACTCGGTTAGTCGGCACCATTTATTTCAGGTAGCTTAAAGCAAATGACTCGTAATCAGTAGTCTGTATAAGTTATCCGTTCGACTCGGTTAGTCGGCACCATTTATTTTAGGTAATTTAAAGCAACTAACTTGTAATCAGTAGTCTGTATAAGTTATTCGCTCGGCTTAGTTAGTCGGCAACATTTATTTAAAAGCCTCGCTTATAGCGGGGCTTTTTTGTTTCTATATATCTAATACCAATCCGCAATAATATTTAATTAAGCGAATTGGAATGATCTCTTAGACACACTACAAAAAGTTAATTTTTTATTATTAAAAATTGCTGAACATTTGCTCATTTTTACCGTATAACTGGCTATTATGTTAGTTCATCGCTAGCTATGTAATGTTATGTAAAGTAGGTTGAGCAAAAGTTGCCAAAGTGCTTGAATTACGTTCATAAATAGCAGTAATTTAGGTTTAATTATGATTTGGCAATGCAAGCCAACCCTATTGGCAATTAGTGTGATGCTGCTTAGCGGCTGTGCGAGTGATTTTAACTCGTCGCAGCGCATGCAAGCGCCTAATAATATGCCACAGCAATGGCAGCAAGAAGCATCAAGCTCGGTATTAAAAGTACAAGAGCAATGGCTTACACAACTACAAAACCCTACGCTTAACAAATTTGTACAACAAGCACTTAAAAACAACCAACAGCTTTTACAAACTAGTTATGATGTAGAAATTCAAAAACAACAGCTTATAGTATCGGGCTCTGCACTTTGGCCTAGCCTTGATTTATCAACGCGTACTAGCCGTAGTAAAGACAACCGCCCAGTGAGCTACGATAACGCAAGCTCCGTTAGTTTAGATTTAACTTATGAAGTTGATTTATGGGGTAAGCTTTCAGATTCAAAGCGCGAAGCTAATCTTAACTATTTAGCGCAACAGGCCCGGTTTGAGCAAGCTAAACAGCAACTCGTTGCTGATGTAGTAACTGGCTGGTTTGATGTAGTTACAGCGCAGCAATTACTCGATTTATTTAAGCGCCGCGAAGCCAACGCACAGCAAAGCCTAGATATTATCGAGTCTGGTTATCGCCAAGGTATAAACGAAGCACTCGATGTATATTTAGCCCGTAATGAGCTTAATAATGAACGCGCTCGCATTGCTACTCAAACGGCGAACCTATCGGCTTCAGCACGTGTACTTGAGCGTTTACTGGGTGAATACCCAAAAGGTGCCATTACTGCTAGTAGCGACTTACCCGTTATTAATACCGATATTCTACTAGGCTTACCTTCTGAACTTATAACACGCAAACCTACGCTGCGAGCAAGTTGGTATGATCTTTTAGCCACCGACGCTTCATTGGCGTATGCGCACAAACAACGCTTTCCAAGTTTAGATTTAACAGCTTCACTAAGTGATAGCACCGACAGAGTAAGCGACTTGTTTTCTCCATCAAGCCTTGCATGGTCGTTATTAGGTAGTATTTCAGCACCACTTTTTGAGGGCGGACGCTTAAAAGCGAATGAAGAAATAGCGCGCCTTAATACTCAAAAGCAAGAGCAACTTTATTTGCAAACGCTTTACGATGCATTTGGTGATGTAGAGAATGCGATTTCACAGCAGCAGTCTCTTAAATCACAATATAGCAGCACCCTTGAGGCACAAGAAAACGCACTTGCAGCAGAGCAGTTGTCGTTTGAGCAATATCAAAGTGGCTTGGTAACTTACACTACGGTGCTTGACGCACAAGATAGGTCTTTCGATGCACAAAGCTCCTTAATCGACATTAAAAACCAATTAATAGCTAACAGAATTAACTTACACGTTGCCCTTGGTGGTGATTTTGCAAAGCCCTCAAGTGAACTAAAGAGCAATAATGATGAAAACTAAAACAGCAAAAATTATTATTCCAGCGGTGGTTATTATTGCCACTATTTTAATTGTTATGTTTATTAAAGGTAATCCGCCAGAGGCTAAACGCTTTGGCTCACCTCCTAAAGCATCAATAAGCGTGGCTGCGCTTGAGCTTAAACCACAAAATTACCAAGTGATGATTGATAGCTACGGTACGGTAAAACCACGTACACAAAGTTTATTAGTTGCTCAGGCATCTGGGCAAATAATTGAAGTAAGTGATGACTTTAGAGAAGGCGGCTTTTTTGAAAAGGGCGACGTACTTTTAAAGCTAGACGATAGAGATCATCAAGCTGAAGTTAAATCTGCTCAAGCCAATTTATTAACGGCAGAGCAAGGCTTATTAGAAGAAAAAGCGCGTGGACAACAAGCTATTACTGATTGGAAACGCCTTGGCGGCTCAAATCAGGCAAGCAGCTTAGTACTGCGTGAACCACAACTTGCAGCAGCCGAAGCAGAAGTTTTATCGGCGCAAGCAGTACTTGAAAAAGCCATGCTTGATTTAGAGCGCACTAAAGTAACCGCGCCATATGCGGGTCGTATACTTAGCCGTAGTGTTGATTTGGGGCAAGTTGTTACTAACAATACCCAGCTTGCCACTATTTACGCAATCGATAGCGTAGAGATTCGTTTACCGATTAAAAATAAAGATCTTCCGTTCGTAAATTTACCAGAGCAATATCGCGATGGCGCCAAAAACCAAGCGGGTTCAATTGTTAAATTTACCTCTGACTTAGTGGGTGAGCAAACGTGGCAAGGGCAGCTAGCGCGTACCGAAGGTGCTATAGATGAAGGTGCACAACAGCTTTACGTAGTTGCTAAAATTAACGACCCATATAAAGCAACGGCTAATAACCAGTACCCAATAAAAATAGGGCAATACATAAAGGCGCAAATTACCGGTAAAACAGTTCCTAACGCACTTATAATCCCTAACAGTACAATATATCAAGGGACGTATGTTTATGTTGTTGAAGAGGGTGTACTTAAGCGTAAAGACATTACACTTGCTTGGCAAAATGCGACACAAGCGATGATAAAAACGGGATTAAATCCAAATGATAAACTGGTTATTACTCCACTAGGGCAAGTGAGTTCTGGTACTCAGGTAAGTATTTTAGGCGAACAAAGCACAGAGCAACCTAAAAGCCGAGGAGCTAATGGGCAAGGTAAAGGAAAGCGCCCGACGCCAGAGCAGCTTGAGCAAAAAGCAAAAGAGCAGGGTATTAGTGTTGAAGAGCTAAAAAAACGCCGCGCAGCAAAGCAAGGAGATAAGCCATGATCGCTTGGTTTGCCAAAAACCATGTTGCTGCTAACTTATTGCTAGTAACGCTGTTACTGTCGGGACTTTTTAGCTTATCAAGCAAAATACCGCTTGAGGTATTTCCTTCATTCGAAACTGACATGATAAGCGTAAATGTAAGTTTGCGTGGTTCAACACCAGAGGATGTAGAGCAAGGCGTAACAATTCGAATAGAAGAAGCCGTACAAGATTTAGAGGGCATAAAGCAAATATTTAGTCGCTCTTCTGAAGGTTCTGGCTCTGTGACAATAGAGGTGGAAAGCGGCTACGACCCTCGTGAGCTTTTAGCTGATATAAAAAGTCGTGTAGACGCAATTAACACTTTTCCAGCCGATGCCGAAAAGCCGATAGTAGCGCTTGCTGAGCGAATTCGTGAAGTTATCGCGGTTACCGTATCGAGTGACTATGGCGAAAAAGAAACCCGCGAATACGCAGAAACAGTACGCGATCAAATCCTACGTTTACCTAATGTAACGCAGGTAGAGCTAAGTGGCGTTCGTGATTACGAAATAGCCATTGAAGTAAGCCAAGATATTCTTCGTCAGTACGATTTAAGCTTGGCACAAATATCGAGTGCTATTTCAAACTCAAGCTCAGATATTTCTGCTGGTAACTTAAAAACAGAAGGCGGGGACGTACTTATAAGCTCTAAAGGGCAAGCATATCGTAAAGATGAATTTGCCAGCATTGTTGTTAAAAACCAAGCCGATGGCACTATTATTCGCTTAGGTGATATAGCGACTATAAAAGATGATTTTGAAGAAACACCAGTACGTACTCGCTTTAATGGTAAACAAGCTGCATTTATCGACGTATATCGAATTGGTCCACAAAGTGCGATTACAGTTGCTGACGATGTTAAAAACTACATAAAAGAGCAACAAAGCTCTCTCCCACAAGGGTTTGAACTAAGTTACTGGGATGATGATTCGGAGCTGGTTAAAAGTCGTATTTCGACCCTTACTACCAATGCTTTACAAGGCGGTATTTTAGTACTGGCTTTACTTACTTTGTTTTTACGCCCTGCAATTGCATTTTGGGTATTTATTGGTATTCCGGTTTCGTTTATGGGCGCGTTTATAGCGATGCCTATTTTTGGCGTAACCCTTAATATTATGAGCTTATTTGGCTTTATATTGGTACTGGGGATTGTTGTTGATGACGCCATAGTTACCGGCGAAAACGTTTACACCCATTTAAAAACAGCTACGTCGGGCGAGCAGGCCGCAATTTTAGGTACTCAAGAAGTAGCAACACCAGTAACATTTGGTGTGTTAACTACCGTTGCTGCCTTTTTACCTTTGGCTTTTATTGAAGGGGCGCGTGGTGCCTTGTTTGCACAAATACCGGTAGTAGTTATTCCGGTATTATTGTTTTCATTGATTGAATCTAAATTTGTACTACCAGCACATTTAAAATATATAAAACTACGCCACGAAAAAGGCGAACCTTCAAAGTTTGATGTTATTCAACAGCGTTTTGCAGATGGATTTGAAAACGCGATTTTAAAATACTATCAACCCACTTTAAATTTAGCACTGCGCCATAAATTGGCTTCGGTAAGCTTGTTTATTGGTGTATTTGTTATAATTTTAACCATGATCACCAGCGGTTGGACTAAGTTTGTATTTTTCCCGCGCATACCAAGCGAAACAGTTCGCGTTAACTTAACACTACCAACAGGTACACCGTTTGAAGTAACTAATAAATACGTAATTGACATGTCGCAAAAGGCGCAGCAATTACAAGAAAAATACCGCGACCCAGATACTGGCGAAAGCGTTATTTTAAATATATTAGCCACAACAGGTGGGCGTGGTGGTGTATCTAATTCAGGCTCTGTACGCTTTGAAATAACACCGGCTGAAAAGCGTGAATCAGACATAGGATCACGAGAACTTGCCAGCGAATGGCGCGATTTAATTGGTGTCATACCAGGCGCCGAAAGTTTAACGTTTAGAGCCGAAATTGGCCGAAGTTCAGACCCCATTGATGTTCAGCTTAGTGGCACTTCGTTGACTATTTTACAAGACGTGGCTGATCACATTAAAACCCGTTTATCAACCTATCCAACGGTATTTGATATTGCCGATAGTATGTCCGACGGTAAAGAAGAGTTACAAATAGAGCTTACGCAACAAGGTTTAGCGCTGGGCTTAAATAGAGTCAATGTAGCTGGGCAAGTACGTAACTCGTTTTTTGGCTCGCAAGCACAACGTATTCAGCGAGGCAGAGACGATGTACGTGTAATGGTACGCTTACCTATAGATGAGCGCCGCTCTGTAGCTGACCTACAAAACATACTTATAAATACGCCTGATGGAGGCTCAGTGCCATTGTCGCATGTGGCAACACTTACTGCTGGGCAAAGTCCATCAACTATTAATCGAATAGACCGTTACCGCACATTAAACGTAACAGCCGATATCGAAAAAAATAATACCAACATGACCATACTGCAGGCTGACCTAACGGAGTATTTAGATGGGTTAATGCAGCAATATCCTGGAGTAGATTACAAACTAGAAGGTGAGGCTAAAGAGCAAAGAGAGTCGTTTGGTTCGTTGGCTTGGGCACTTGTGTTTGTATTTTTCATAATCTATGCGCTATTAGCAATACCGCTTAAATCTTACTTACAACCAATCATAGTAATGAGTGTAATCCCATTTGGCATGATAGGTGCTGTAGTAGGGCATTGGATTATGGGAATGGACTTAACTATTATGAGTTTACTCGGTATGCTTGCGCTAACCGGGGTGGTGGTAAATGATTCGCTTGTACTCGTTGATTTTATTAATAAAAAGCGCAGTGAAGGTGGTAAAGTTCTCGATGCTATAAAAATTGCAGGTGCATCGCGTTTTCGCCCTGTAATGCTAACTAGTTTAACGACCTTTATTGGCTTAATGCCATTACTGTTTGAAAAAGCGACTCAGGCACAGTTTTTAATACCAATGGCGGTGAGCTTAGGGTTTGGGATTATTTTTGCTACCTTTATTACTTTATTGTTAGTACCAATAAACTACATGCTAATGGAGCGTTTTCAAGGTTGGTTTAAATAACTTCACTCTTTAATGCGTGATTATTAAAGCTGTAGGTAAGTAATTACCTGCGGCTTTTTTATAAGCTAAAAAGTAATATTAGACAATTGAAGATAAGTGAATAAAAAATTTAGATAAATATAAGAGTAAACAGGAAGGTTAATTTTTTTTGATAAAGCCTTTTAAAGGCGAAGGTTACTAAAAAGGTGTTCCCCAAGATACGGTACTCGGTTTCAGTCCTGAAACCAGAAGGTTTCAGGGCGGGAATCTGCGGTTTACCGTAGGCTTCTCGGTACATGCCGAGCCTGCACAATAGTAGACGAACAGAAACCCTGGTATAAAATTTATCGGCTCAGGGACTTAACTAAGCTCCGGTACCCCAGGGAACAATTTAAGTATATAAGACATAATCCAATCCTTAAACCCCAAACGTAAAAAATTAAACCGTTCGCTTAGTTTTTCCGCACCTTTAACTCATCATTTACTTTATCGCATGGTTTTTGAGCTTGATCATACAATTAATTGGAGTTGCTTTTTATCGAGTGGTAGCATTGCCTTAACTTGCAAAGCGAAGATTCGATTATGAACGATTTACCCGATTACGAAAAAGCTCAACTGCTTTTAGAAAAAAACGAAATATTTGTATCACCTGCTGAAGCGCATGGTGTGATTAGTGGTTTACTTGCGTGTGGTTTAACCATTGACGACAAAGAATACTTAGGCCTTTTGAGCGATGTGTTTAACGATGGTGAATCGTTTAGTAACGATTTAAAGCAGTTTTTTGGCACTATTTATAAGCAAGTAGTCGCGAGCTTTAATGATGATGAATTTCAGTTTGATTTATTTTTACCAAGCGACGATGAAACACTCATCGATCAGGCTAATGGCCTCGTATCATGGGTAGCGGGTTTTATGCTTGGTTTTGGTTTAAAGCAAAAAGACTACGGTAAACTATCGAGCGATGTTAAAGAGGTTATTACTGACTTTAGCGAAATTACTCGCCTAGATACTACTTTTGAAGAAACCGAAGAAGACAGCCAAGCGCTGCACGAAGTGATTGAATATGTGCGTGTATCAGCACTACTTTGTTTTGCAGAGCTTGGTAAAGAGCAAAGCACGCAAAGTACAAAAAAAACACTTCATTAACTTTTAAAAAGTAAAACGGGTTGATTAATAATGGTTGAAGTACAAAAGTCAGAATTTAAAGCACGCCGCGAGCGTTTACTTGCTCAAATGGATAAAAATAGCGTTGCTATTATTCCCGCTGCAAGCGAAGTGACGCGCAGTCGCGATACCGAATATGCATTTAGACAAGATAGCGACTTTTTTTACTTAACTGGCTTTAACGAACCCGACGCCGTACTTGTACTCTGTAATAACAGCGATGCACCCAGTACTTTATTTTGCCTAGATAAAGACAAGCTTGCAGAAATTTGGCATGGCCGCAGAGTTGGCTTTGATAAAGCTAAAAGTGACTACTTGTTTGATGAAGCTTACCCGCTAAGTGAATTAAACGATAAGCTACTCGATATACTAAATGAAAAAAATGCTCTCTATTTTGCACAAGGTGCTTATCCCTCATTTGATACTAAAGTGTTTTCGTTACTAGGTACGCTTCGAAGTGGCTCACGAAAAGGCCTCAAAGCACCGAGTACTTTAAAAGAGATACGCGGCCTTATTCACGAAATGCGTTTGTTTAAATCGCCAAGCGAGATAGATGTTATGCGAGAAGGCTGTGAAATTAGTGCGCGAGGGCACATGCGCGCTATGCGTTATTCGCATGCGGGTGCCACAGAGTTTCAGCTAGAAGCAGAGCTACATCATCATTATGCAATGAATGGTGCGCCTCATCCTGCGTACGGCACAATTGTTGGTAGTGGCGACAACGCCAATATTTTACATTACACACAAAATAGCGATGTTTTAAAAAGTGGTGACCTAGTACTTATAGACTCTGGGTGCGAGTTACAAGGTTACGCTGCTGATATAACGCGTACATTTCCGGTAAATGGTCAATTTAGCGAAGAGCAAGCCGCGCTTTATAATATTGTTCTTAAAGCGCAAGAAGTTGCTTTTGATGAAGTAAAACCCGGTGGTTACATGTCGCATGCTAATAAACTAGCAATGGAAGTAATGACCCAAGGTTTAATCGATCTAGGTATTTTAACCGGCGACTTTGATGAGCTAATGGCAAAAGGGGCATGTAAAGAATATTACATGCACGGGCTTGGGCATTGGCTTGGTTTAGATGTACATGATGTTGGCGATTACAAAGTAAATAACGTTGAGCGTGCATTTGAGCCCGGTATGGTACTCACCATAGAGCCTGGGCTTTATATAAGCAAAGACTCAAGCGCACCGCAAAAATACAAAGGCATTGGTATTCGTATCGAAGATAACTTGCTAGTTACCGAAACCGGCTATGAAAACTTGACCCTAAGCGTACCTAAAAAAATTAGCGATATAGAAGCACTTATGCAAAGTGCTAAAAACGTATAAAGCTCGGAGAGTAAAGTGGCTAAGCAGTTTGATGTAGTTATTATTGGCGGTGGTTTAGCGGGAGCAAGCTGCGCATTAAGTGTGGCTAAAACTAATCCCGCGTTAAATATTGCCGTTGTAGAAGCTAATCAAGTAACCGGCGACTACCACCCAAGCTTTGACGACAGAAGCATTGCACTTGCTCAGCAATCGGTAGAGTATTTACAAAGCCTCAATTTATTTGAGCAAAATGCCCCTTACACCGCAGCAATCAAAAAAGTGAGCGTGTCTGATAGAGGCCACTTTGGCAAAGCGCACATTAATTGCGACGAATTTGCTAAGCCCTCACTTGGTTACGTAGTAGAAGTAAATCCATTTGGCCGAGCGCTTCACCTGCGTTTAACGCAGTCAAATATTACGCTTTTGTGCCCCGATAGCGTAATTGCCATTGAGCAAACTTTGCATAGCAATACACTCACCTTACAAAGCGGCGAGCAATTAAACGCCAAGCTATTGGTTATTGCTGATGGCGCACAATCACCAACACGTAGTTTACTTGGGCTTGGTTTTAATACCCAGCCTTATGAACAAGGCGCTATTATTGCTAATGTAGAAGTGGCTGGTGGGCATAATAATCATGCCTTTGAGCGCTTTACACAAAACGGGCCTATGGCGTTATTACCCATGAGCAATAACCGTTATTCGTTAGTGTGGTGTATGCGCCAAGAGCAGGTTGAACAGCACATGGCACTCAGTGAACAAGGTTTTTTAAGTGCCCTGCAAAGCGCGTTTGGTTATCGCGGTGGTCAATTTACTAAAGTGGGCATGCGCACGAGTTACCCGCTCGTTTACGGGCAAGTAGAGTCTTTAATTGCGCACCGAACAGTGGTTATTGGTAATGCTGCACATGCTATTCATCCTATTGCAGGGCAAGGTTTTAATTTAGGTCTTCGCGACGTACAAGTACTTAGTAATTTAATAGCAAATAGCCAACACGATTTAGGCAGCTATGCGTTTACACGTGAATATTCAAAAAAGCGCAGTGATGATATAAAAACCGTGATGAGTTTAACCGATACACTTGTTAGACTTTTTTCGAACTCATCGCGAGTGCTCGCATTGGGGCGCAGTATTGGGTTGTTTTCGATGGATTTATTTCCCGCATTAAAAGCGCCATTAGCTAAACAGTTAATGGGGCAAGTTAAACAAGGTAGGCGTTTATGAAGCAAGCACAGGTTTGTATTGTAGGTGGCGGCTGTGTAGGGCTAACACTAGCACTTGGATTGGCAAAAGCCGATATAAGCGTCGTTGTACTCGACGGTGCACCAACACAAGCGTTGCCAACTGACGAATATGGTTTGCGCGTAAGTGCGCTAAGCATTGCAAGTCAAACCTTGCTTGAACAATTAAATGTATGGCCCGAAATTATCGCACAGCGAGCGTGCGCTTATACACATATGGACGTACGTGATGCCGACAGCTTTGGCAAAATAGCGTTTAATAACGAGCAACTTGAGCTTGAACATTTAGGCCATATTGTTGAAAACGACATTATCCGCTTTGCGCTTATAAAAGAGCTAGAGCAACAAAGCAGTGCAACACTAATGTTTGATACACAGTATCAGCAAATACATCAAAGCGAATCTGATGTATTTATAACACTTAAAAGCGGCGAGCCAATTATTGCAAAACTGCTGGTGGCGGCTGATGGTGCAAATTCAGCTATACGTAAACAATTTAATATGGCGCTTAGCTTTAAAGATTACGATCACCATGCATTAGTAGCGACAATAAAAACCAAAGAGCCACATGCAAACACCGCACGCCAAGTTTTTTTACCAACAGGACCTTTGGCGTTTTTACCTTTGAGTGATGCCAATACTCATTCTATTGTATGGTCTACCAGCCCCAATCATTGTGATGAATTGTTAGCAATGGACGACACCGCCTTTAATAAAGCTGTAATGGCAGCCATCGACGGCCAATGTGGTTTGTGTGAAGTACAAAGTAAACGTGCTGCATTTCCACTTAAAATGCGCTACGCCCAACAATGGGTTTCAGGAAAAGTGGTACTCATTGGCGATGCTGCACATACAATCCATCCACTTGCAGGGCTTGGTATGAACCTAGGCCTAAAAGATGCGGCTTATTTAATTGAGCTTTTAACAAGCGATAGCAAGGAGTTTGCAAGCACTCGTACACTGCGCGATTACGAGCGCACTCGTAAGCTCGATGCGCAAAAGCACATAGCCATGATGCAAGGGTTAAAAGAGCTATTTGAAGGTGCAAACCCAGTTAAAAAACTTATTCGTGGAGTAGGGCTATCATTAGTTGATAATCTTGGCCCAATAAAACACCTGTTCGCCAAAGAAGCGATAGGCAAATAAGTAGGTTGGGTTGAGCGAAGCGAAACCCAACAGATAAAGTAAAGTGATGAGCTTGATTAAAAAAACCGATGTTTAATTTAAACATCGGTTTTTTTATGAAGGTTTTAAATATATTAAAAGCCGCGCTTTTCACGCGAGCAAGTTCGGCGTCTACATGCAAAGTTTAACACTGAGCTTAATTTTACCTGTAGGCGTTTAGCTTGCTGACGCGACGAGCGTAGCTCGTAATTACTATCGTTAGTTAAAAAGCGCTTTGCGTTAAATCAGTTACAAATTCTCTTGTGCTTCATTCACCATATCTTTGAGCGCATCAACTAACATTGGATCTCGCGAGTTTTGCTTAGCAAGTTCTAATGCGTATTTCATACTGGTAACAGCCTCTTTAAACTGTTTGTTAGCAGTATAGCCTTGCGATAAACGCATGTGAGAATAAGTTGCATTGGGGTAATGGGTAGTAAAGTGTTTAAGCGTGGTAATAGCTTTGGCTGTGTTACCAAATTTTTGCTGGCTATGAGCAAATTCTACATATACATCTTGTGGAATTTTAAGCTCAAACCCGTACTTATCACTCAGTGCTTGGTAGTAACCTGTAATGAGCGATACATCAGCAAACTTTCCGTGCTCGTCAGTAACCTTAAATATTAGGTCGCTAAATAAGTGAATTAGGCTATCGCTAAGCGCTGGTAGTATAGTGCCCATATGAGTAAAAGCGGGATAATGCTTATATTCCCATTTAAGTTGCGAGGGCGTTTGTTGTTCTAAATTTACCAAAGTATTTAATACGCCTGTATAAAAGCGTGCGCCTTCGCTTGCTACACTAATAAATAACGCCTGATCACCTTTAGGGTTTTTAGTGTATTTTATAATATTATTTTTTAATTCCTCATCACTCCACCAACTGTTTGGGCTTATAGCTATATAGTTATTAAATAACTCAGGCTGATTAACTAAAGTATAAAGCGCCAAAGTACCTGCATTAGAGTGGCCAATTAAGGTGTTGTAGCCGTTAGTTGAGTAATTACTGTTTATATAAGGCATGAGTTCATCAGACACAAACTTTAAAAACTTGTCGGTTTGTCCTGCGTCAGGCCATTTGTTTTTAACAAAAGTTTGAAACTCTGTTTTAGGTTCGCCTTCTACTTTTGGTAAATAATCGCGAACACGGTTAGTTGTATCAATACCAACGAGCATTGCGTTAGGTATCTGCTCGTAATCAACAAGGGATTTAATAACACCAGACGCCGTATGAAAGTGCTCAACACCATCAAGTAAATAAATAACATAAAGCGGCTTATCGTCTTTTACAGTGTCAGGTATGAAAATTTTAATGGGTCTGTCTTCGTTAAGTATTTTTGATTGCAGAATGACTTTTTTACCAACGGTTATGTCAGTTGTATTGGTTTTTGCGTGGCTTAAAAATGGTGTACTAAAAGTAAGTATTAATACAAGCGATAGTAAGAGCTTCATAAATATCCTTATTTAATAATGTATTGCTTAATAATTGCACGGCTTTAAGCTTGAGTAAATGTTTATATTTTCGGGGTAAACATAAAGTTTAAGTAATTAAAAGCTATCGTTTTTCACGCGAGTAAGCTCGGCTTCTACAAGAGAGATTACACTCTGTGCTTAACTTTTGCGGTAGGCGTACAGCTTGCTGACGCGACGAGCGAAGCTCGAAATGTTTACCTTTAAACACTTATCTATAAAAGCTTAAAAAACCTGCTTGCTTAATTATCCGTCTAAGCGTATAATGCGCGCTCATTTCGGCTTTTAAACTATTAATTCCTTGCCTTAAACCGACCGGCCGAAACGGTAGAAGGCTCTATTAACCGTAAGGAATATCCATGCGTCATTACGAAATCGTATTCATGGTTCACCCAGATCAGAGTGAGCAAGTTGCTGGTATGATCGAACGTTATACTGGTTCTATCACTGAAGCTGGTGGTGTTATCCACCGTCTTGAAGATTGGGGCCGTCGTCAATTGGCTTACCCAATTAACAAGCTTCATAAAGCTCACTATGTTCTTATGAACGTTGAAGCACCAACTGAAGTAATCAGCGAGCTAGAAACTACTTTCCGCTACAACGATGCAGTGCTTCGTAACTTAGTTATCCGCACTAAAACTGCTGAAACTGAAGCGTCTCCTCTTGCAAGAGAAGAGAAGAAAGAAGCACCAGCTGCTTAATTGTTTTGAGTCCAAGCATGGCGTTTAACTGGTGATGAATATAAATGGTTAGCCCTTTTATGAATCAGCTGGTTATATCTGGGGTAGTTTGTAAAACTCCCAAGTTTAGCCAAAGCCCTGCTGGCATCCCGCATTGTATTTTTGTTGTAGAACATAAATCGATGCAAACCGAAGCAGACCTTAACCGTAATAGTTACGTGAGGCTTCAGGTAGTTGCCAGTGGAAAGCAAATGCAACAACAGACTCAACATTTGCACGTTGGGCAGGCATTGCAAGTGAGTGGTTTTTTAAATCGCCACGAAGGTCGTAACGGCCTTAGCCAATTGGTTTTGCATGCTCAGCATATAGAAAGAATTATTTGAGGAATTAATCTCATGGCACGTTATTTCAGACGTCGTAAGTTCTGCCGCTTTAAAGCGGAAGGCGTAAAACAAATCGATTACAAAGATCTAGCTACTCTTAGAAACTATGTTACAGAAAGTGGCAAAATCGTACCTAGCCGTATCACAGGTACTAGCGCTAAATTTCAGCGCCAGCTAGCAACTGCTATTAAGCGTGCTCGCTACTTAGCCCTTCTTCCATACACTGACTTACATAAGTAAGCAGCGGATTAACAGTTTTTAAAAGGTGTAGAAACATGCAAGTTATTCTACTAGATAAGATCGCTAACCTAGGTAGCCTAGGTGAACAGGTTGTAGTTAAATCTGGTTTCGCACGTAACTTCCTTTTCCCTCAAGGTAAGGCAGTTCCTGCGACTAAAGCTAACATTGAAACGTTTGACGCTCGTCGTGCAGAACTTGAAGCGAAAATCGCTGAACAGTTAGTTGCTGCACAAGCACGCGCTGAAAAACTAGAAGCATTAGCAGAAGTTACATTAGTATCTAAAGCTGGTGACGAAGGTAAGTTATTCGGTTCAATCGGTACTCGTGACATCGCTGACGCTATCTCAGCTGTTGGTGTTGAAGTTGCTAAGTCAGAAGTTCGTTTGCCTCTAGGTACTATCCGTGAGACAGGTGAATTTGACGTATCAATTTCAGTTCACTCAGACGTAACGGCTACTATTAAAGTAATCGTAATCGCTGAAGCTTAATTTTTAATTAAGCGACAAAAGCCGTGCTATTAGCATAACACCACTCGTTTAAGAACGAGTGGTGTTTTTTCGTTTATACCTAACTGGATATTTTTGTGTCTTTGCGAGCACCGTTCGCGGATAAGCTTTTCGCTTTCTTTTCTCCGGTAATAT
>NZ_JADYXJ010000024.1:0-81439 GCF_015864365.1 Pseudoalteromonas sp. SWXJ133 | reverse complement strand
CGTATACTTTTGCAAGTACGTTAGTGATTGCTGCAGTTAGTGTAGTTTTACCGTGGTCAACGTGGCCGATTGTACCAACGTTTACGTGCGGTTTTACGCGTTCAAACTTTTCTTTTGCCATGACGGAACCTATCAGTTTTGTGTATCTAAATTACATATGAAAATAATCCACCAGAGGTAGATTAAGTTAATTTTTTCAAATAGTATTTTCTGACAGATAAAGGAAGTAATCAAGGAGATTCTTAGGACTGGTGCTGATAGGCAGAGTCGAACTGCCGACCTCACCCTTACCAAGGGTGCGCTCTACCAACTGAGCTATATCAGCAACACAAGAACTGGAGCGGGCAGCGGGAATCGAACCCGCATCATCAGCTTGGAAGGCTGAGGTAATAGCCATTATACGATGCCCGCATAAAAATCTGTTCTTAAACTACCTCTAACCGTCAAGAATAAAGTGGTGGAGGGAGCTGGATTCGAACCAGCGAAGGCTGAGCCGTCAGATTTACAGTCTGATCCCTTTGGCCGCTCGGGAACCCCTCCACGATAATTCTCTACTAATTCACTTCCGGTAAAAGGAAAGTGGTGCCGACTAACCGAGTCGAACGGTTGACCTACTGATTACAAGTCAGTTGCTCTACCAGCTGAGCTAAGTCGGCACTGCTTTAGTACGGGGCGAGATATTAGAGTAAGGTTTATTGGGATGCAACAATAAAATTAAAAAAAGTGTAAATTTTTAGTTTAAATGCTCAATATTCACGCGAAAACGCGTTTTTTGCACTTTTTTATACTGTTTCGGTTAATTCGTACCAATAATTCAATCCCTTCATTACGAGCAATGAATCAAAAATACTTCCTGCAAATTGCTGCTGCAATAGTGGGCCATAGCCACCAGCAAAAATAATTTGTGTTGCTTGTTCTGTTTTTTGAGCCGTTAAATTCAGCTTAGCTTGCTCAATTGCCCCGATGGTTGCCACTAAGGCACCGTTTTTTAAACCATTTGGCGTGTTTTTACCCAATTCATTAGTAAACGGTGTTTTACCGTCATCAAAAACACGTTGGGTGTTTTGTGTAAGCGATGAGGTCATTAAATCAAGCCCGGGTAAAATCCAGCCACCTAAATGTAGGCCTTCACTATTGAGCACATCAATTGTTGTCGCAGTACCCGCATCAACAACAATACATACTGTGTTTGGATATAACGTAAAGCCTGCAATAAGCGCAAGCCACCTGTCTATGCCTAAGTTACCCACATGCTCGTAAGCACATACAAGATCTCCAAGCGTTTTGGTTACCTTGGCTTCAAAACAAATAATATTATTGCTAGCCGCTTGCGCGAGAATATCGTTTAGTAAATCACTGCGCCCTACACATGCATAAATCACTTCGGTTATTTGTAACCAAGGCAGGTTATTTATATCTGTCGATTGTGCTTGCTCGTTATGCCACAGCACAGCTTTTAGTGATGTATTTCCTACGTCGATCAGTAATCTCATACTTGCGCCTTTCTGAGGGAGACTTCCCCACCGTAATAACTTTTTACTTCACCATCTTGGCGAATTCGTATTCCACCTTGTGGGTCAATACCTTCGCATATTCCACGCCAGCTTCGGTGCCCTGTATTTAGCTCAACATAATCGCCAGCAAACGCATTAAGCGAATTCCATTGCTCATACATATCTTGTAAGCCAGTTTGACGATACTGCACTAAACGCTGCTCTAAATGATAAGTAAGTGACGCCACCAGCTGGTTTTTATCAAGCTTTTGAGTATGTTGATTTAAGTCGGTCCACGCTTGGTCTATATGTTGGCTAAAACTCTCAGGCATTTGTAAATTAATACCTATACCAATCACTAACTGACAAGGTCCTTGCGGTTGCCCATCTAATTCAACCAACACACCTGCAAGTTTTTGTTTATTTATATAAATATCGTTAGGCCATTTAAGCTCTACATCAATTTGGTATAACGCTTTAATTGCATCATAAACAGCAAGGCCTACCGCAATTGATACACCCATTGCAGCTTGAAGCCCGTCATCTAAACGCCAAAAGTAACTGTAATACAGATTAGCGCCAAATGGGGATTGCCAAACACGGCCGCGTCGGCCGCGCCCTGCTTGCTGCATTTCGGCAACAATAACAGTGCCAGACTCAAGCGCTGTTTTAGCCTGTATACGGCGCATAAGCTCGCTGTTGGTCGAATCAATAATAGGGTGTACTTCTACATCGGCAGTATTAGCACCTAGCGCTTTGTAGTGCTGATCAATTTGTGTTTTATTTAAAAGGCCCACCTGACTATTCAAACAGTAGCCTTTGCCAGTCACTTTAAAAATATCCAAGCCCATTTCTTGTAACGTTTTGATATGTTTACTCACCGCAGCTCGGCTAATTCCTAGCTTTTCACCCAAAGCTTGGCCAGATACAAAGCCCCCTTGGTTAAGTGCATTTAAAATAGCGAGTTTGTTTCCATCAGGTGCTTTCATTGCTCAGGCTCCGCGTTAATATGGCATTCGCTGCGCGCATCTATTAAACGTACTTCGTGCTCTAACATAATGTTGTAACGCGTATAAACAACTTGCTGAATGTGTTTAATCATTTTTATTAGGTCGATACCTTCACTATTTCCGTGATTAACAAGTACTAGTGCTTGTTGTTGATGCACTTCTATACCTGCCTCGCGGTGCCCTTTTAAACCACTTTGATCGATTAACCAACCTGCTGCGACCTTGTGATGACTTTGCCCATATTCGTAATGAGGTAAATCTGCAAATTGCTTTAATAGCTCAGCTAACTGCTGGTTGGTTATTATTGGGTTTTTAAAAAAGCTACCCGCATTGGCAAGTGTATATGGGTTAGGTAATTTGCTATTGCGAGTTTGTATTACTTGATCGAATACTGCTTGCGGGGTAATGCTTGAGAGCTGTTGCAGGGGGCCATAACTTAATACTGGTTGCCATTTTTTTGGGAGCGCTAAATGCACTTGCGTGATCACCGCTTTATTTTTGAGAGCATTTTTAAATATTGAGTCTCTGTAAGCAAATTCACATTGCTCGTTATTTAGTGAATGCATAGTTTTAGTGGTTATATCAAAGTACTCTACCAACTCAACAAATTTAGCTATCTCAACGCCATAAGCACCAATATTTTGTACCGGTGATGCGCCAACAGTACCCGGTATAAGTGCTAGATTTTCAAGCCCGGGTATATTTTTCTCTAATAAATAACTGACTAGTTGATGCCAGTTTTCGCCTGCAGCAATACTTATTAGTGTGTCGCTCTCACGCTCGGTGATTTTAATACCTTTTAAGGCTATTTTTATAACCGTACCCATGTAGTCATTTAAAAATACGGTATTACTGCCCTCGCCTAGCAAACAAAACGGTGCACTAAAACTTTGCGTTTTAAGTTGCTCAAGCTGAGTAATTTCAACAAAATTTTGGCATTGGCTGTTTAATGCGAATGTATGTAAGGAGTGTAATGAATGCGCCACAAAGCTCTCTAAAAATACCGGTAACTAATCGCAATAGTTTACCTCATCGTCGCAAATGTGGCACTAGATTGTAAAAATCACTCAACCCACCGTGTCAATCGTGATATAAAACCAGCACTTTTTTATTTGTGTTCAGAGTAATGATGAAAATTAAACCTCTTTTTTTAAGCCTCGCTATGGCGGGTATGTGTTCGCAAGCAATGGCTAATGCGATTGACCAAAACTCGTATGCTAACCTTGACGATGTTGTTACTACTCACTTAAACCTTGATTTAGATGTCGACTTTGCCGACAAGCAGTTAGAAGGTTTTGTTGAGCATACTCTTCAGTGGAACAACAGCAAAAGTAGAACTCTCGTACTTGATACCCGCGACTTAGACATTGATAAAGTAATGTACAAAGATCAAAGTGGTAACTGGAAAAAGGCGACTTTTGATTTAGCTAAGCGAGATGACGTTAAAGGTTCAAAGCTTACTATTGTGTTTAAAAACCAAGCTGAATTAGTTCGTATTTACTACAACAGTCGTCCAGAAGCATCTGGCCTGCAATGGTTAACACCAGAGCAAACGGCAAGTAAAACGCATCCATTTATGTACAGCCAATCGCAAGCAATTCATGCACGTAGTTGGATCCCAGTGCAAGATACACCCGCAATGCGTGTAACTTACTCTGCACGAATTCATACACCAAAAGATATACGTGCTGTAATGAGTGCCGACAACAAAGATGCGCTTTATAAAGATGGTGACTACATTTTTGATATGCCACAAGCAATTTCACCTTACCTAATTGCTATTGGCGCAGGTAACTTAGAATTTAAAGCAATGTCGCACCAAACGGGCATATTTGCTGAGCCTACAATTTTAGATGCCTCAGTTGCTGAATTTGACGACACCCAAGCCATGATCGACAAAACAAACGCTATGTACGGCGAATATGCATGGGGTCGCTACGACTTATTAATGCTACCGCCAAGTTTTCCGTTTGGTGGCATGGAAAACCCACGCTTATCATTTATAACTCCAACGGTTGTTGCCGGTGATAAAAGCTTAGTTAACCTTATTGCCCATGAGCTTGCTCACTCTTGGTCAGGTAACTTAGTAACTAACGCAACGTGGGAAGATTTATGGTTAAACGAAGGTTTTACCTCGTATGTTGAAAACCGCATTATGGAAGAAGTATTTGGTCGAGACCGTGCGGTTATGGAACAAGCACTTGATTCAGCGTCTTTACGCGCACAAATTAAAACAATTGATGCACCAGATACACGCCTTAATTTAAAGCTTAATGGCCGCGACCCAGACGATGCGTTTAGCTCAGTGCCTTACACTAAAGGTCAGTTATTTTTAATCTATCTAGAAAACAAATATGGCCGCGATAAGTTTGACCCGTTTGTAAAAGCGTACTTTAAAGAGTTTTCGTTTAAATCACTTACTACCGCGCAATTTGTTACTTACTTAAAAGCTAACTTAATTGAGAAGTACCCTGGTGTTGTAAGTATGGATAAAGTAAACGAATGGATTTTTGAGCCTGGCTTACCAAGTGATGCGCCAAACCCTACTTCTGATGCATTTGATAAAGTAGATACTGTAACAGCAGCATGGTTGAAAGGCGACACAACAGCAGCTCAACTACCAACGGCTGATTGGTCTGTGCATGAGTGGCTACACTTTTTAAATAACTTACCACGCGATTTAAGCATAGAGAAAATGAGCGAGCTTGATAGTGAATTTAACCTAACGCAATCAACTAACGCTGAACGTGCGTTTGCTTGGTTTATGCTAGCAGTAGGTAATGGTTATCAACCAATTTATCCTGCGCTTAATAAGCACTTATCAGGTATTGGCCGTCGTAAGTTAATTGTGCCGTTATATAAATCACTTATCACTAACGGTAAAAAAGACTGGGCACAAAGCGTGTACTTAAAAGCGCGCCCTGGGTATCACCCTCTTGCGCAAGGTACTATTGACGCATTATTTGAATAAATAGCGTTAACTAGAAACAAAAAGGGCCAAATTTGGCCCTTTTTGTTTTTCTGTTATTTTACTTTGTTACTTTTTCTAAAAAAGCTTTACGCTCTGTAGTTGTGGCTTGTTGCCACCAAAAATCAAGCATTTGCGGCGCACTTGGCATTCCTTTACCTGTAACTGGTGCTATTGGCTTTATTGGCTGACTAGGACGTGAAGGTCCTGCAGGCAATATATTTTGCATTACCGGTTTATTGCTTGCTAGTTGCGTGTTAGAAATAACACTTAAAGGCTTAGCAACAGCGCTACTTTTTGCTTTTAAACTCACTTGAGGGGCTTCTGCAAACACTTTTGCAGATACTGAATTTTCAGCACGATTAAACACTAAGGTATAATCTTTACCTGCTTCAACAGTTACACTTACCCAAAATGGTTCCGACTCCACAACTTCATGCGTGTCATAATCATCTTCATATAAATCGGTGTACTTTAGCCTTAGCTGATAAGTTCCGGGAGCAAGTTCTACATCATCAATACGGCTAAATAAAGAGCTTTCTAGCATTTTATCGCCCACTTGCAGTGGTACAATTTCTTCTGGAAAGTGAATATTTTCAGCATTAGCCGAAAAACTAACTAGTAATGCAACGGCACTACTTATTAAAATTGGTTTAAGCATATTAACTCCTTTATTTGATTTCAGTTTGACACTGCTTTGAAAGTTTGTCATTAGTGAGCTTAAATTTCATAACACTTAATTAGGAACACACTATGAGCAAAGAAACTATTTTTACCAAAATAATCAATCGTGAAATTCCGGCCGATATCGTTTATGAAGATGAAAATACTCTCGCATTTAAAGATATAAACCCACAAGCGCCATTTCATGTGTTAATTATCCCAAAAAAAGCAATTGCCACTATAAATGATATAAACCCTGAAAACTCACACTTAGTAGGCAACTTATATGTTGTTGCGGCTAAATTAGCTAAACAGCATAATTTTGCTGATGACGGATACCGCGTAGTTATGAACTGTAACGAACATGGTGGGCAAACTGTTTATCACATACATTTACACATGCTTGCCGGTAAAGAGATGGGATGGCCACCTTATCAAAATAAAAAAAAGTAAATTAGCTACTCAATTAGTTAGTTATAAATACTATGGGTTTTCATCGTTATAAATAAGAAATAGTTACTTGTTTGCAACATTTTATGTTTAAATAATCGTAAAATCGTATTTGTTATTGAGTACATCAGTGATTTTCTAATACAAAAGTTGCGGAAGTCGTGGTAAACTTAATCAGTCAGCTTTATAAAAGAGTATAAAAACATGAGCAGCTCAGCCTTTTTGTTATTAGATCAAGAGCCAATTAACACTATCGGTATTAACGTTTTAGAACCTTTGTTAAAAACGCAAGGCCTTGACGTAACCACAGGTACTAATATTTTAGATATACCTGAAGGGACTCGACTTTTGTTTATTGAAACATCAAGTAAAGATGCATGGGGGAAACTAAAAGAACAACTAGTAAACCTTCGTATTAAATGCGATATCATATTATTTAATCTGGATGAAAACCCTGAACTTGCTAATCGTGCATTGTTAAGTGGTATTCGTGGCGTGTTTTACACAACAGATAACGCCGACGTATTAATGAAAGGTATTCGCTTACTGCTTGAAGATCAACTTTGGTATCGTCGCGATATTATGTGTAATGCATTAAATCGTATGCTGCAATTTAATAAAGATGCGCTGCATAAACTAACCGAGGGTGATATTGAGCCTGTTAAACTTACTAAGCGAGAAAAAGCAATAATCTCACTAATGAGTAAAGGTTCGAAAAATAAAGAAATCGCAGAAGATTTAAGTATCAGTCCACACACAGTTAAAACACATTTATACAGCGCATTTAGAAAAACTAAATGTCGTAACCGTATTGAACTCCTATCTTGGGCACAACAAAATATCCCTGATGAAATTCGTTAATCAAATATTTAGTTTAAAATTAAAAACAGACACTTAGGTGTCTGTTTTTGTATGTGTTACACACTTATTTAATACCAATTTGCTTGCCTAAGTGATCTGTTTTGATAATTGGTATAAGTGTATACTTTTGATAACCTTAGCTTAATAGCTACTTTGCTGGAATATTAATGCTCGACTCCTTCACTCTTTATTTTGCCAGCATCGCCATCATGGTCGTAATGACCTTACTTAACTTTTTGACATGGCGAACAAACAAACAAATATCGGGCACGCTGCTATACATTTTCTATCCCATATTACTGTTAGGTTCTGTTATTGGCTTTACTCTTGTTGGTGATACACATAATTTAGTGATTATTAGCGCTGCCAGTAGCATGATGTTTGCCGCATCAATAGTGCACTGCCTTTCACTTAGTCAGTTTTTAAATTATCGCGGTATTGGTTTTAAATTACTCTGCTCAGTGACCGCTTTTTGCACTGTAATGCTTGGCTATTACACCTTTTTTGACCCATCTTTACACGAAAGAGTGATTGCATCCGATATACAACACATAGCAGAAGCTGGTTTTTTACTATTTATATTTATCAAATGCGCACGTAAATCCTATCCTAATGGCAGCATTGTATACATAACCATTTTAACGCTTGTTGCTTTAAGCTTTGTTGGCCGCTCGTTATTTATGGACAACATTGAACAAAAAAATCTTTTAGTAAACGGCTGGTTTAGCTCTTTGTTATTTTTAAATGGCGTAATTGCACCCATGTTTTATGCCGCAGGTATGGCGTTATTATGTAATGAGCGCAGAGAGCAGCACCTCAATAAATTAGCAGATAAAGCACAAAAAGATTTAGAAATACGCGGACTCTTTTTATCAACTATAAGCCACGAAATTCGCACCCCACTAAACGGTATTTTAGGCAGCGCCCAACTTGTTATGAACCAAACAAGTGATACTCGCAACAAAGCCTATTGCGAAGCGATTATAAATTCTGCCGAATCACTTAATTTATTGGTAGATAAGGTCCTTGATTACGCGAGCCTAGATCAAAGTGACGAAGCGCTTTACGAAGAGGATATAGAGTTTAAAACATGGCTTAATAATTTATGCTTATTATTAAGCCCTCTCGCCGAGCAAAAGCAACTCAAGTTTGAACTAATATGCAATATTCCTGAGCAAGCATGTTATTACTGCGACCAGCAAAAACTTAGGCAAATAATTATTAATTTAGTGGGTAATGCCATTAAGTTTACAGACCACGGAACCGTTAAAATTCAGGTTGATTTAGTATTAGAAAAGCAACTTGAGCACACTATAAAAATTAGTGTAAAAGATTCAGGTCCAGGTATAGAAAATGATGAGATAGCCTACTTAACAGAACCTTATGTACAAAGTAGTGCAGGAAAAGAGAAAGGCGGAACCGGCCTAGGTTTAGCTATTACCAGTCGCCTGCTTGAAAAGCTCAGTAGCCGACTCGAAATAGCCAGCCAGCTTGGTACTGGTAGTGTATTTAGCTTTACCGTTACTTTTACTTTAGGTGAATTAAGCCTTGTAGAGCAGCGCCATCAAACTAAAGATTACTTAACAGGTCTTGATGTACTACTGGTTGAAGATTTAGATTTAAATCAAAAAATTGCTATTGAATTTATGGCAGACGATGAACACAAAATCAAGCTCGCAAAAGATGGCAAAAGCGCCATAGAGCTCATGCAAGCCCACCACTTTGATGTTGTTTTGCTTGATATGAACCTACCTGATTTAACAGGCCAAGAAGTACTTAAACGTCTAAAACGCATTGATCATAAAAATCAACGAACTCCAGTACTCGCATTTACTGCAAGCCTTAGCCCTGACGAAGTAAAAGAGTATTTAGAATTAGGAATAAAAGACATTGTAGGCAAGCCTATTAAGCACGAAAAGCTTCGCCAAGCACTTAGCGACTCTCAATCTAATCAAACTGCGAGTATTGCAGTAGAGCTTATTGATACCTTGTATGACAAAACAGCGGCCGAAACACTCACCAGCTCGTTTAGTGAAGATGAAGTGTCGTCGATTTATAATGAGTTTGTGCTTTCGGCGCGTAACAAGCTAATTCGCTGTCAAAAGCTTATTGATCAACAACCAGAGCAATGCATTAAGCTTTTACATCGCCAAGCAAGTACCGCTCTGCAACTGGGTTTTAATCGCTATGGTATTGAGCTTAAAAAAATAGAGCGCCGTTTACTCGATAAAAAGCCACATAACGACATGCTTGATGAAGCGTTAGATCTGTGGCAACGCAGCTTAGAGCAATATTTAAAGTTTGTGCGTGGGCAGTTAGAGTGAAATTAAAAAAGCGTTAAAGTTTTTTAAATTTTACTTTAGGTTAATCAAACCTCGCAACCTCTTCAAAGCTAAGCCCAGTAAAGCCATGTGCTTGCAAGGCACAAAATAGGTTTAAAGTAATATCTTTATCATTTACACGAGAGTCAAAAACGTAAGTGCCTTCAAATCGGTCTTCTGGCATTTTAAATATGCAGCTATGCTTTGGTAGTTTTTCTTTTTTGAACACCGCTTTTTGTAATCCGATATTTAAACTTGGCAGCATAAAAGTACTCTTCTCAACATTTAATATACCCTCTATTTTTCGAGTGACATTATAAAAGTACCAATTATCATCACCTACATAGAAAGGCAGTAACTCTCCCGAATCTTCAAAAATCTCTACCAATTCATTTGCTACATGATCCCTTATAGCAAGACCCTGTAAATTTATTGCTGTCATATCACCTATAGGCGTCTCTTTTTCATTATTATAATGGGCACTAAAATTTATCAGTGTAGACTCTTTTGTAGAAGTATTAGGTTTCCATAACTCAGATTCACATAAAGTTTCATCATCAGGAAATATGACTCGATAATGATTCACGTCAGGTGTGATTTTATAAATTACTTTACTCATTAATATTGAAACGTCCTTTTTGGCATGAATTTGATTTTTAACCCCTTCCATATTTATCATCAAATCGCTCTATATCGCTTTCATCAAGTACAGTACCGGTTTGCACTTCAATGACAATTAACGGCTCTTTTTGATTATTAGCCAAACTATGAATTTGCTTAGCCGCGATATAACACGATTGGTCGTGCGTTAGCGTATACGCTTGCTCATCAATACACACATCTGCAATACCCGAAACCACAACCCAATGTTCAGCACGATGCTGATGGCGCTGCGTCGAAAGCTTAGCACCGCTGTTAACAGTAATTTTCTTAACTTTAAAGCCAGTGCCTTCAACCAAAGTACGGTAACTTCCCCATGGGCGAAAAACCACTTGATGATGGTTAAGTTTATCAGCCTGTGTTGTAGCAATTTGCTTAAGCAACAAAGGCAAAGAATCTAGCTCATTTTGGTTTGCAATTAACGTGGCATCATGAGTATGAATAATTGCTAAATTGCTTACTCCAAGCGTGGCAATAGTGTGTTCAGCCTCGTTAATAACTAAGTTATTAGTGCTTTTTTGAGCCATATAATTAGCATTTAAGCTATTTCCGTTTTCATCTTTTTTTGTAAGCGCATCAAGAGATGAAAAACTACCTACATCACTCCATTTTAAATCAACAGGCATAACGACTACGTTATTACTGCGCTCTAAAATGGCGTAATCAATTGAATCGCTTGGGCAGTGTTCAAGCGCACTGTTGCTTGGGCGGGTAAACCCTAAATCTTTAGTAAATTGCGCCGCTGCAGCAACACTCGTTGCTATTTTTGGCGCAAAACGATCGAGCTCTTTTAAATAGGCTGTGGGGGTAAATAAAAACATGCCGCTATTCCAGCTATAACCTCCTTGAGCTAAATAACGGTTCGCTGTATCTAAGTCAGGCTTTTCTTTAAATTGTGCAACATCGTAACAACCCGTACCGGCAATAGCCGCGCCTTGTTTTATATAGCCATAGCCAGTATGCGGTTCTGTAGGAGTAATCGAAAACGTCACTAGCTTTCCTTGCTCAGCAAGTTTTACAGCTTCTGGGAGCTTAGCCGTTAATACACCAAAGTTTTCAATATGATGATCGGCAGGCATCACTAATAGCGGGCCGGTAATCCCATTTTGCAGTGCATAGTGGGCGGCTAATGCGATGGCAGGAGCGGTATTTTTACCTTTGGGTTCGAGTAATAATGCAGTAGGAATTGAGCTTTCAGCCTGCTCGGCGGCAATAAATCGGTGCTGCTCATTACACACTAAAATAGCATTATCAAACAACTCATTAGAAACACGCGCCAACGTACTTTGTAGCAATGACGTGTTTTCATTTAGTAGTGATAAAAATTGTTTAGGCATTGCTTGGCGAGAAAGCGGCCACAAGCGAGAGCCTATGCCACCAGCTAAAATTACAGGAGTGATTAAAGTGTTCATAATGTATATTAGCCGCCAACAAAAATATCAGCGACTATTTTAACACTTTATTGGCTCTGCGCTAAATTAACGTGTCTATATTAATGTAAAAGGGTCTGCATCTAAATAGGCAGGAAACACTGCTTTAAACTCATCCAGTGGTGCTTTTTCAAGTGTTATCGTAACTAGCTGCTCGGTGTCATCTTGCGCTTTAGTTAATGCATCGCCTTTAAAGTCGTATACCGCTGTACCGCCATTGTGCAAGGCACCATTACCGTCGTCACCCACACGATTAACGCCTACTACGTAACACAGGTTTTCCATTGCACGCGCCATAAGTAACGTATCCCAAATATGGCGGCGTACAGCAGGCCAATTTGCTACGTTTATCATTACATCGTAGTCATTATTATTACGTTGAAATACCGGAAAGCGCAGGTCGTAACATACCTGTGGTAATAGTTTAAAGCCGTTGATTTCAAAAACTTTGCGCTCTTGCCCAGCTACAACGTAATCGCCCTCACTGCCTAAGCGAAATAAATGGCGCTTATCGTAATAGCTCACCTCTCCACCGGGCTTTACCCAATAAAACCGATTCGCTTTTTTACTACCTTGTGCAACAAGTACCGAACCGGCAATAACCGCATTATGTTTATGAGCCTGCGCCTTTAACCAAGTCAGTACTTTACCGTTTTCTGGCTCTGCACAATCTAAATTAATAGCAAAGCCAGTCGAGAATGTTTCGGGCAGTAAAATAAGATCGGGCTGATGCGTAATTGCTTCAAGTTGTTTATTAAACATGGCTAAATTAGCATCTTTATCAAGCCAATGAAGCGAGCTTTGCAATGCTGTAATGGTTAAAGTTGACATAATATTTGCGCAGCCTCTATGAGAGTGTTGTCCTTTTTAGCAAAGCATAAACGAATTACTTTGTCGGTTGGGGACTTTTGATAAAACACACTTAACGGAATAGCCGCAACACCTGCTTGCTCAACTAACCAGTGGCAAAAATCAACATCGTTTAAATCCGATACATCATTGTAATCTAACAATAAAAAGTAAGTGCCCTGGCTAGGCAAAATTTTAAAACGGCTATTACTTAAATGACTCGCTAATAAGTCACGTTTTTGCTGATAAAACCCACTTAGCTCATCTATATGCTCGCCTTGCTGCTCGAGCATATCGGCAAGCGCATGCTGTGCAGGGGTAAAACTTGAAAACGTAACGTACTGATGAATTTTTCTAAATTCGACAGCTAAATCGGCAGGTGCAATACAGTAACCCATTTTCCAGCCCGTGCTATGAAACGTTTTACCAAAACTCGATATAACAAAGCTTTTGGCAAATAATTCATCATCGCGTAATACGCTTAAATGCGGTTGCTGATCAAACGTAATGTGCTCATATACCTCATCGCTTATTACATACAAATTGTGAGTACCAACTAACTCTTTAAGCTCTTTTATATCGTGTGGCTGTAATATTTTACCGCTTGGGTTATGAGGCGTATTAATAATAATTGCACGGGTATTTTTAGTAATTGCTTGGCTTACTACTTGCCAATCAATAGTGTAGTTTGGCGCACTTAAAGCAATGTGTACTGACTTTCCACCAGCGAGTTCAATTGCCGGTTGGTAAGAGTCATATGCAGGGTCAAATACAATCACTTCATCACTGGGGCGCACAATTGTTTGAATAGCCACAAACAATGCCTCTGTTGCACCCGAGGTAACAGTAACTTGATCAGCCGCGTTTATATCAGCTGCATATTTGCGCTTTGCTAAATCAGCAATTTGTTGCTGTAATCGTGGTACACCACTTGAAGGTGAATATTGATTAACGCCCTGCTGCACATAATAATTTAACTGCGTTTTTAAAAGATCAGGAGCATCAAACTCAGGAAAGCCTTGAGAGAGATTAATTGCCGAAAACTCATTAGCCAACCCACTCATTTGGCTAAATATACTAACGCCTAAATTTGGTAATTTACTTTCAAACACGTGATGCCCTTAATGATGGTTTTGCGCTTAAAGCGATGCTATCATTGCTTAAAACAGAGGTATAGCCGTCTAAAAATAATTAACTTTACGCTCATTAGTGAGGAATGTATGCAAAACAATACCGCTATTTCACAACTTATTGAAGCCGGAAAATGGGTTAGCCAAAAAGGCTGGGTACCCGCAACAGGTGGAAATTTTTCAGCTCGTACTAGCACTGGCTTTGTTGTTACGGCAAGTGGGCACGATAAAGGCTTACTTACGCAAGAGCATTTTTTGCAATTAGATCACCAAGGCGAGCGCCTAGCTGGATCTGTAAAGCCATCGGCAGAAACACAATTACACCTAAGTTTGTATCAGCTTATACCTGATGCACAGTGTGTTTTGCATACTCACTCTGTAGCCGCCACCGTACTGTCGCAAATTACCCAAAGGCATCAGCTTGATTTAACAGGCTATGAAATGCAAAAAGCACTGAGCGGCTTTACTTCGCATTTAGAAACGCTGAGCATTCCTATTTTCGATAACGATCAAGATATTGACCGATTAAGCCTGCTGGTCAGTGACCATCACTTACATACGCCGATAGAGCACGGCGTACTGATACGTGGTCATGGCTTATATGCAGTAGGGCGCAATATTGATGAAGTTCGCCGCCACCTAGAAGCCTTAGAATTTTTATTTAGCTGCGAACTAGAGCGCCTAAAAATAATAGGTATTCAAGCGGGAGTAACTAAATGATTAAAGCTATTTTAACCGACATCGAAGGCACAATAACCCGCATCTCGTTTGTTAAAGAGGTGTTGTTTCCTTACGCGGCAAAACAGTTACCTACCTTTGTACGTGCCAATGCTAATAAGCCAGATGTAGCCGAGCAAATTAGTGCCGTAAAAGCCTTTATCGAAAAGCCAAACGCCGATATAGAAGAAGTCATTAGCACTTTACTTACCTGGATTGATGAAGATAAAAAAATCACTCCACTTAAGCAGTTACAAGGCTTAATTTGGCAAACAGGGTATGAACACGGCGATTTTAAAGGTCATTTATACCCAGATGCATTTGATTTTTTACAAGCTCAACACAACAACGATATTACTTTATATGTGTACTCATCAGGGTCGGTAAAAGCGCAGCAGCTACTTTTTAAATACAGTGATTATGGCGACATTCGCAGCTTGTTTACTGACTTTTTTGACACCAAAGTTGGCGCAAAACAAGAGCAAATAGCCTATAACACTATTGTTGATCTGTTACCGTTTAAAGCAGCAGAAATACTCTTTTTAAGTGATGTAGCCGGCGAGCTTGATGCCGCGCAGGCTGCGGGCTTAAAAACACTACATTTAATTCGTGATGGGCAAGCAAGCACTAAAGCACACCCTTATATTAATGACTTTAGCCAATTTAAATTGGAGCAATTAGTATGAGCCAATTAACAATATATGCCGACAACGATGCAAACAAAGCACTTGTAAGCACATCAAATGCTGATGATATTGCAAAGCAACTAGCTAAAGTAAACGTACGTTTTGAACAGTGGCAAGCAAATGCAGATATTAATGAGCACACCACCCATGAGCAAATTATTAGTGCGTACAAAAACGATATAGATCGGTTAAAAATCAAAAATGGCTATCAAACAGTAGACGTTATATCTCTAGCTAAAGGTAATCTTGGCGCATCAGAGCTGCGCAAAAAGTTTTTCTTTGAACATACTCATAGTGAAGACGAAGTACGTTTTTTTGTAAAAGGCCAAGGGCTATTTTGCCTACATTTAGACAATAAGGTTTATCAGGTACTTTGCCAACAAGGCGATTTAATTTCAGTGCCTGAACTTACCCCGCATTGGTTTGATATGGGAAGCGCTCCTGAGTTTACTGCCATTCGCTTATTTAACAATACAGAGGGCTGGGTAGCAAAAAGTACTGACTCGTCTATTGCAGAGCAATTTCCGCTATTATCGTAAGTTAGTCATTCAAAACCTTGGTCCACACTAATAAACATAACGTGGACCAAAAATATCGCGAAGTTACTTAAGCTTTAAAAGTTCGCCATTTTCAACCTGATTTTGGTTGTACACACCAGTGTCTAACACCCATCCTGTAACCAGTTTTGCCGGCGTTATATCAAATGCTGGGTTATATACATTAGCATTAGTGGGCGCCCATAAAGCCTCGCCAAAGCTACCGCTAACTCCGCGCACTTCTTGAGGATTACGTTGCTCTATTTCTATATCATCACCACACGCGGTGTTGGTATCAAGCGTGGTAATAGGCGCGACCACATAAAATGGAATGTTATGAAAATATGCAAGTACGGCTAAATTATAAGTGCCCACTTTATTAGCAAAATCACCATTGGCAGCAATACGATCAGCCCCTACCACTATTTTATCCACCTTACCTGCAGCTATTAAACTTGCCGCCATATTATCGCAAATTAGAGTGTAAGGTATTTTCCAGCGCTCAAGCTCAAAGGCAGTTAAGCGACCGCCTTGTAATAATGGTCGTGTTTCATCAACCCACACATGTATGTTGCCATGCTTTTGCTGCGCTTTATAGATAACACCTAGTGCAGTACCAATACCAGCGGTTGCAAGCGCCCCTGTATTGCAATGAGTTAATATGTTGTCGCCACTATTTATAAGTTCGGCGCCACGGCTTGCCATTCGCTCACACAGCTCAATATCTTCAATAAACAACCGCTCGGCTGTGGTAACAATACCGGCAACATAATCGCTTTGCGTTAAAGCTTTACGCAATGCCGCCATACAATGCATTAAATTAACCGCCGTTGGGCGAGTGGCTTCTAGCTCATTGATTGCTTTTTCAAGCTCACCTTTAACTACCCCTTGCTCAGCTAAATACGCCACTAACAAGCTCGCGCTTAAACCAATAAGTGGAGCTCCACGTACTTTTAAACTAATGATCAGCTCTTTCATGGTTTCTACATCATGGCATTGATGCCATACCTGCTGGTGAGGTAGTAAATATTGGTCGAGCACACTAAGCGACCCGTTTTCATATTTTAAACTGCTTGCGATTAAATTTTGCATAATGCTTAAGGTATTAAAAATGCGTAACGTTATTTTACACCACTTTGAATAACTCTCAAGTTGGACTTATAGACATCTAAACATTTAAAGGTATAGAATGCTTAAAAGCTGATTTTTGAGATTTAAACCATGACTAAC
Organism: Pseudoalteromonas sp. SWXJ133; assembly: GCF_015864365.1. Classification (NCBI taxonomy): domain Bacteria; kingdom Pseudomonadati; phylum Pseudomonadota; class Gammaproteobacteria; order Alteromonadales; family Pseudoalteromonadaceae; genus Pseudoalteromonas; species Pseudoalteromonas sp. SWXJ133. The sequence continues at coordinate 64,435 of NZ_JADYXJ010000024.1, read as the reverse complement.
TATGTTGCTTTTAATGCACAGCGCGCTATCGATTATGTATCGACATTAATTGAATCTAAACAATGTAATTTTTTTGCTCCCGGACAAGCCTTATCGGCATATGAGTTTGGTGATGGCAATCTTAATTTAGTATTTAGAATTACTGATGAGCAAAACAATAGTGTTATTTTAAAGCAAGCTCTGCCTTACGCTCGTTGCGTGGGTGAGTCGTGGCCATTAACGCTTGATAGAGCTCGTATAGAAGCACAAGTTTTGCTTAATCATGGCGCTATTTGCCCAACTTATACTGCTAGGGTTTTACATTATAGTGAAATGCAAGCACTGACTATTTTAGAAGATTTAGGTAATTTACAAATACTGCGAACTGCACAAAATAATGCTGAGCAATTTCCTAAATTAGCGCAGCACGTAGCTACCTACTTAAGCCATACTGGTTTTTATAATTCAGATTTTTATTTAACCGCACAAACTAAAAAAGCGCTCGTTAGCCAATTTACTAACCCTGAGCTTTGCCAAATCACTGAAGACTTATTTTTTAGCGATCCGTACATTGAGCACGAACGCAATAACTACCCAGAGCAACTACAAAGCGAAGTTGATGCAATACAAAAAAACAGCGCATTAAAGTTAGAAATAGCAAAATTAAAAGCTAATTTTTTATCTAACCCGCAAACATTACTCCATGGTGATATGCATAGCGGCAGTATTTTTGTTGATTGTAATAATACAAAGATGATCGATCCTGAGTTTGGTTTTTTTGGTCCTGCTGGGTTCGATATTGGCTCTTTTATTGGTAATTTACTTTTAAATTACTGCGCACAATACGGGCATATTAAAGATTTTTTGGCTCGTCGTAATTATCAAACCCACTTATTAAGCACCCTTGTTGAATGCTATACCTTATTTGAACAACATTGGCTTACGCTTATAAATGAGCACACTACTGATAATGCGCTAAAGGTTACAGGCTACGGTGAATACTTTATAAAAGGCGTATTGCAAGACGCCATTGGTTACTGTGGTGCTGAGTTAATTAGGCGTACCATAGGACTCGCACATGTAACCGATATAGATAGTATTGGTGATGAGAAGGCGCGTCTTATAGTGCAAAAACAAACATTAGCACTAGGCGAGCAACTTATTTTAAATGCCCAAACATGCGACAACAAAGAAGCATTTTTTAGTTTATTAATAAGCCAATTAAACTAAAAAAAGGCGCTATTAGCGCCTTTTTTAGTTAGTTAAAAACTTACTTGTAGTTTTCGTAAATTTTATCGAGCGGTTCTGATAAACCACTTTCTTGCACTATACGTACATGTTCACGTTTTAATTCGCGTGCACTAGTCACACCACAAGAATGGGCTATTAGCCCAGCTCCGTAATGAATGTATTTATTATAGTTAGCTACTCGTTGCGCTTTATCAGCTACATTTAAGCCGCGTTGCAAACGCTCGTTATGCGTAGTGATCCCGGTCGGACAGGTATCTTTATTACATTGCATTGCCTGAATACAGCCCAGTGCAAACATATGCCCTCGAGCCGATACAACAAAATCAGCACCCAGCGCTAACGCCCAAGCCACCTTTGAAGGGACAATTAATTTACCTGAGGCGATTATTTTAATACGATCTCGCAGCCCATGTTTTTCAAGCATGTTAACCACAAGCGGTAAACTTTCACGAAGTGGTAAACCCACTGAGTCCATAAGCGGTTGTGGTGCAGCGCCCGTACCACCATCAGCACTATCTATGGTAATAAAGTCAGGCGCGGACTCTATACCACGATGGTTTATTTCAGCGAACAACGTTTCTAACCATCCGTAAGCACCAATTACCGCCTTAAAGCCTGTAGGCTTACCTGTCGCGTTACGCACAGTGGCAATCATATCGAGAATATCGGCTGGGTTTTTAATTTCAGGATGACCATTGGGACTAATAGAATCTTGCCCTTCGGGAATTCCCCTAATTTTAGCAATTTCGGCGTTAACTTTGCGCCCTGGTAACATACCGCCTTTACCTGGTTTAGCACCTTGGCTCATTTTAAGCTCAAACATTTTTACTTGTTCATGTGCCGCAATTTCTTTTAGCTTTTCGGTACTTAAATTTCCATGCTCGTCTCGTGCACCATATTTAGCTGTACCAATCTGAAACACTAAATCGGCACCACCTTCTAAGTGATAAGGACTCAATCCCCCTTCACCGGTGTTCATCCAACAACCTGCCAATTTAGCGCCTTTAGACAGAGCTCGTACAGCTGGCTTTGAAAGCGCGCCAAAACTCATACCAGATACATTGAATAACGAGTTGGTTGTGTAAGGTGTTTTACAGTATGGACCCAAAGTAACATTACTCGGGTCGAGCGCTTCTTCATCTAAAGTAGGAAATGCACAGTTCATAAACATAACCGTACCTGTTACTTCTAAGCTTTGCGTGGAGCCGAATGCAGCCGTACGGTCAACATCTTTTGCTGCACGATAAACCCAACTACGCTCAGCGCGGTTAAACGGCATTTCTTCTCTATCTTGAGCAAAAAAGTACTGTCTAAAAAACTCACCTTGGCGTTCAAAAAAATATCGAAAGCGACCAATAACAGGGTAATTACGTCTAATTGCATGCTTGGTTTGTGTTACATCTCGAATATAAAAAACGACAACGATTAAAACCAATAACCCTAAAACAACAATAAACATACTTGCAAATACATCAATACTAAACATTATAAAATTACTCACCCAAGGCCCCTTGATGACTGTTTTTAAAATAAAAAAGTGCTATACCACCAAAATGACATAACACTTTTATTTGTTCAAGGCTTTAACTGCCTTATATCTAATTCTGTTGTTTAGCTAACTCTGCTTTTATATATAAACGCACTTGCGTTTCAAGTACCGATAAAGGCACTGAACCATGGCGTAATATTTGATGATGAAATTCACGAATATCAAAGCTTTTTCCTAGCGCTTGCTCTGCCTCAATGCGTAAACGCTTAATAGTAAGCTCACCTATTTTGTATGACAATGCCTGAGCAGGCCACGATATATAACGGTCAGTTTCTGTTTTAACGTTATGCAACGAAAGCGCTGTGTTTTCGCTCATAAAGTTCATGGCGCGCTCTCTGCTCCAGCCATACATATGCATACCCGTATCAACAACTAAACGCGCTGCTCGCCACATTTCATACGTTAAACGACCAAAACGGCTATATGGGTCTTGGTAAAAGCCTACTTCTAAACCTAAATACTCAGAGTAAAGCCCCCAACCTTCACCAAATGCCGAGAGGTAAGCATCACGACGATAGCTCGGCAGATTTTCAAGCTCTGCATTAAGTGATATTTGTAAATGATGGCCAGGCACTGCTTCGTGCAGCGTTAATGCTTCTAAAACATACAAAGGGCGCTTATCTAAAGCGTAAGTATTTACCCAATAATACCCTGCTTCATCATCTCGATTAGAGCCTGAATATCGACCGGTTGTGTATTTAGGTGCAATACTGGCCGGTACAGGTGCTACACCATAAGGTTTGCGTGGTAAGGTATGAAATAACTTAGGCAGTTGTGCATCCATTTTTTTAGCAATATAAGATGCTTCTTTTAAAAGTTGCTCTGGTGTTGTGGCGTAAAATTGTGGGTCAGTGCGTAAAAAGTGGATAAATTCGGCAAACGTGCCTTTAAAACCTACTTCTGCTATCACGTCTTCCATTTCACTACGAATTCGTGCAACTTCTTTTAAGCCAAGTTCGTGAATCTCTTTAGGTGTCATATCGGTAGTGGTGTAGTACTTAGCACGGTTTTTATAAAAAGCTTTACCGTTAGGAGTTTCTGAAATACCAATACTTGTGCGAGCACCCGATTGATACTGCTCAGTGAAAAACCTTAGGTAGCCTTTATATGCTGGTATTACTTTATTTTTTAAAACTGTTTTGGCTTGTTGTTGAAGTGCATAAAAATCACTCTCGCTTAAGCTTGCACTATTAGTTAAAAACGGTTTATAAAATTCTGATTGAGTTACATCATCAACAATATATGTACTTATAGAGTCTTCGTACCCATTTAATACAGCTTTTGGTTGGGTGAGGCCCGTTTCGAGCCCTTTTTTCATCCAATGTATGTTCTGTTCAAAAAATCGCGGTATTTGCGACAAACGTGCGAGATATGTCTCGAAATCTTGCTCTTCTTTGTATTGAGAGCTGTTGATGATATTCGACAACCCTGAATGAAAACCATATTCTGATGTAAGCGGCATGTAATGTGCGTTAAACACATACTCGTCCACGCTATTTTGTACCTGAGCACGAATAATACTTAAGTTAATTTGATTTTCGTCACTAAGCTGGGCTGCGTCTAGGGCATCTAAATTAGCTAATAATTGCGTTTTATTTTTATATTGCTGCGCTAAAAATTCTGGTGATAAATTTGCTAATAGATAACCATCAATCCCTTTCGAACTACTATAAGGACTAATGCTTTCTCTATATTCAACAATAGATTGTGCAACTTGAGTAAATTGCTCATTCGCATTGGGTGTCGTTATTTGACATGCACTTAGTGAGCATAAAACTGTTATGCCAAAAAGAGGTTGGCGAAGTATTTTCGGTAAAAAAAGATTCATTATTATTTAACTTGATAACGCAATTGATTGCATAAAACTATCGTAGGCTACATAAATAGCAAGTAAATGAGACAAACTAGCATACTGAAATAATGCTACATACGTTAATAGAGGTAAAAACCAGCCTAATTGATGAGAAAAACAGCAATTAGGCTGCTAAAATAAAATTTAAGTTCCCTAACTATCGTTTTTGCTTTTAAATAGCCCGAATAATGATTACTGTATAAAAAATAATAAAAAGCTTGGATGCATAACCGACTCATGGAATGAGATATTTCAAATTTGCACTTATTCGTACTTAGTTGGTATTTAAAATGATGTTCCATGATTCCATGGCTATTGCACAAGAAAAAATGACCAAAGTGTGTGTTTTTTTAGAGCGCTATGCACTTCCTCCTACACCGCTCAATTATCAAGTTATTTATACTTATACCAGCCAAATTAATCTTAAGCTGAATAAAGCTTTAGACCGCGCTATCGCTGTTGAAGACAATATAGATAGTATTCTAATTGAACAACTACATTCTGAGTTTTTAAATACCGGTCACACAGCGCAAGTTAGCATGATTAAAAATGTTGATGGTGTTATAAATTCACTCTCACACAACGCTCAAATAACTGAAAAACAGATAGTCCGTTTTGCTGGGAAAATCAACGAGTGTGTACATACCCTTGATGAAAATAATATAGAACAAAGCCAACAAGCATTAAATACTCTCAATAACCAAACCACTGAATTACTAAACCAACACAGACAATTTAAGCAAGAATTAAGTAAAGCTAAACAGCTACACGAAAAAACACAAAAGCAGCTAACACAACTTCGAAAACAATATATTGTTGATAGCCAAACAGGGCTTTATAAGCGCCATTACTTAACACAACAAACCCAAGTATGGAAAAATCAACAAAAATCTATCTGCGCCATAGCGATTCAAATAGATAACCTTGATCACTTTACTGAAAATCACGGTGATATTATTGGTGAAGTCATTTTGAATAAAGTAGCCAAACAAGTACAAAAATATGTTTTTCAAAGTGGTTTACCTGGCCGTACAGCTAAAGATCAATTTACCGTTTTACTCGCTGACATAGACCCAGAAACAGCCAATGTTATTGCTGAGAAAGTCCGAAATGGAGTCGAAAAGCTTCGCTTTGTTAGTTCAAAAACAGGCATTAAACTACCTATTATTGGCTTATCACTAGGAATTGCTCAGCATCAGCAAGAAGATGATTTTAATCAGTTAGCAAAAAAAGCATCTCATGCAGCTTTTAAAGCACATTCATTAGGGCAAAGTAGCTACACTGCTGGGCAATAAATTACCTGATAAATCATATTCAAATTGCACCTACTGCGTACAATAAAGTACACTAACCTCTCTTGTCACGATAGAGGTTAATCATGAACGAAACCGAACAAAAGACCACGCATTTTGGTTATAAAACAGTAGCCGAGAACGATAAAGCTTCTATGGTTGCTGATGTATTTCACTCAGTAGCTGCAAAATACGATGTAATGAATGATTTAATGTCTTTTGGTGTGCATCGTTTATGGAAACGTCAAACTATTGCAAGCTCAGGTGTTCGTAAAGGCCATCATGTACTCGATTTAGCCGGTGGCACTGGCGACTTAACGGCAAAGTTTAGTCAATTAGTTGGCGAAACGGGTCAAGTTGTCTTAGGTGATATAAACTCATCTATGCTTAAGGTTGGTCGTGAAAAACTACATAATCTTGGGTTAGTGGGCAATATCGACTACGTACAAATGAATGCTGAAATGCTGCCATTCCCAGATAATAGTTTTGATGTGATCACTATTGCCTTTGGTTTACGTAATGTTACCGATAAAGACAAAGCTCTGCGCTCTATGTACCGCATTTTAAAGCCAGGTGGTCGTTTACTTGTTTTAGAGTTTTCAAAACCAGAGCATGACGTACTTAGTAAAGCTTACGATTTTTACTCATTTAATTTATTGCCTACAATGGGTAAACTAGTTGCTAACGACAGTGAATCGTATAAGTATTTAGCTGAATCTATTCGTATGCATCCAGATCAAGACACGCTAAAAGCGATGATGGAAGATGCAGGCTTTGAGCAAACAACATACCAAAACCTAACAGGCGGAATTGTTGCGCTGCATCGTGGTTTTAAATATTAAGGCTAGCAGCTATGGCGCTTGAGAAAATAACAAAAAATAATGATGCAATGCCATCTGAATTTTTTATGTTACCTAATTTTGTACTTTCGCTTATTGAGCGTGTACTAAATCAAGCACTTAGCCTTGACCCACAATTATCCCAAAAGCTAAGCGCAGTTAAACATCAGCGCTTAGTGGTTGAAGTAAGAGATTGGCAACAAAGCATCCAACTTGTTTATAGCGCTGAGCAATTACACTTATACAGTGCTCAAAATAATGAAGACGCAGATTGTATGATCAGCGCAGACATAGACACGCTTTTAGCACTTAAAAACCCAGCTATGCTTACCCAGTTAATTCGCCAAGATAAGCTCGACTTACAAGGCGATTTAAATATTGCGCAAACTTATAGCAATGCGTTTTCAGGCATTGATATTGATTGGCCTGAACAGCTCTCTAGATACATTGGCGATACCCCCGCTCAGCAGTTATATCTGCACTTAAAAAAACTAAAACAAAAGAGCAGCAAAACCAATACTAAAATAAGTACAATGCTTACAAGTTTATGCCAAGATGAGCTCGCAATTACTATTCATCCATTAGAACTTGAGCAATTTAAACAAAAAAATAGAGAACTCAAAGGTCAAGTAGCTGCTGTTGAGCAGCGTATAGATGCTCTGTTAAACTCTTTTTTACCTTCAAACACCCGCTAAGGATTTTTTGTGTCGACTGCACGTTTGTATAACATCACCAAAACGTTACTTAGCTATGGGCTAGACGAACTAATTCCAAAACATAAGATACCTTGGTTTGGTAAGGTAGCTCGTGGCAGTTTGTTTTGGTTGCGTAATCAGCACAAAGAAAAACCTGCGGGGCTACGTTTACGTTTAGCATTGCAAGAGCTTGGTCCTGTTTGGATCAAATTTGGCCAAATGCTCTCTACCCGTCGTGACTTACTCCCTCATGATATCGCTTTAGAGCTTGCGTTTTTACAAGATCAAGTTCAGCCATTTGAAGGCGCACTTGCACAAAAAATCATAGAAAAAGCGCTCGAAATTAACGATATAAGTGAATTGTTTAGTGAGTTTTCACAAACTCCACTGGCTTCTGCATCCATAGCGCAAGTACATACAGCAAAGCTTATTGATGAGCAAAGCATTGAGCAAGATGTCGTAATTAAGGTTATTAGACCCAATATTTACGATCAAATTAATGCCGATTTAGCGCTGATGGAAAAGCTCGCAAAGGTACTTGCAAAAGTCCATAACGAATCAAAACGCCTGCGCCCCGTTGAAGTAGTCAAAGAATACAAAAAAACACTCTTAGACGAGCTCGACTTAATGCGCGAAGGTGCCAATGGCATTCAGCTTAAGCGCAATTTTGAGGGCTCTGATTCATTGTATATCCCTTCAGTTTACAGTGATTATAGCCGTAGTAATGTCCTAGTAATGGAGCGTATTTACGGCATACCCGTCTCTGATAAAGATGCGCTTATGGCACAAAACACCAATATGAAGTTATTGGCTGAGCGCGGCGTAGAAGTGTTTTTTACGCAGGTGTTTAGAGACAGCTTTTTTCATGCGGATATGCACCCAGGCAATATATTCGTCTCTCGCGAGCACCCTGAAAACCCAATGTATATCGGTATTGATTGCGGTATAGTTGGTACGTTAAGCAAAGAAGATAAACGCTATTTAGCTGAAAACTTTATCGCCTTTTTTAATCGTGATTATCGCCAAGTTGCACAGCTACACGTTGATTCAGGTTGGGTACCACCAGATACTAGCATTGAAGAATTTGAATTTGCGATTCGCACGGTTTGCGAGCCTATATTTAATAAACCCTTAGCTGAAATTTCATTTGGTCACGTGCTCGTAAATCTATTTAATACTGCACGTCGTTTTAACATGCAGGTACAGCCGCAATTAGTACTACTACAAAAAACTTTATTATACGTTGAAGGATTAGGGCGTCAGCTTTACCCGCAACTCGACTTATGGAAAACAGCTAAGCCCTTTTTAGAAGACTGGGTAAAGCAACAAGTTGGACCGCTATCAGTACTGAAGCAAATGTATGCTAACTTGCCATTTTGGGCTGAAAAAATGCCTGAGTTACCTGATCTAATTTATCAAAATTTAAAGCGTACACCACACATTCAACCTCAAGAACAAAAGGTATCTCATAAACCTTTAATATTGAGTTTATTTGGTAGTGCTACAATGATTATGGCAACACTTTGTTATTTACAACACGATTTAATAGCTGCAAGTATTGCAATAAGCTTATCGGCTATTAGCTTTATAGCGGCATGGCGCAGCGCATAAACTGAGTGCTATTTACGCTATTGGGCGTATAATTAGTATTTAAGATAGACATTTAACCATTTTACATATTGGAGAAAACCATGGGTTTTGGTGGTATTAGTATTTGGCAATTATTAATTGTTTTGGCGATCATAGTTTTACTTTTCGGCACAAAAAAACTACGCGGTATGGGTGGTGATATTGGAGGCGCTGTTAAAGGCTTCAAAAAAGCAATGTCGGATGATCAAGCGAGTGAGCAAGAAAAATCAGAGCAAATTCAACAATCAGAAAAAAGCACCGTTGACGACTCAACCAATACTGAAAAAAGCAAAGATAGCAATAAGGTTTAATTAGTATGGGGATGTGGGAGCTTGTTGTTATTTTTATTGTTGGCTTAGTGGTGCTCGGCCCTGAGCGCTTACCTGTTGCTATTAGAACAGTGAGTAAATGGGTTAAAACCGCTAAATCACTTGCTAACTCGGTAAAAGCCGAAGTAAGTGAAGAACTGCGTATTCATGAACTTCACGAAAACCTTAAAAAAGCAGAACAACAAGAACTAAAAGATTTAAGCCCCGAGCTACAAAGCTCGTTAACAGAGCTACAAAAAGCAGCTGAGTCAGTTACTCACAGCTACAAGAAAAAACAACCTGATACATCAAATAACCAACAACTTGATGAAAAAAAGTGAAATTTATCTCTCACTTTGTGGTCAACTTACTACATGGTATAAAAAATAATGGCTGAGGAAGTAAAATCGGGGTTTGTAGCTCATTTAATTGAGTTGCGTGATCGGCTAATAAAAGCACTATTAAGCATTTTTGTTATTTTCATTGCCATAGTATATTTTGCGAATGATATTTATGCCTTTGTTGCACAACCGTTAGTTTCGCATTTGCCAAGCACTGCAACCATGATTGCGACCGATGTAACGGCCCCCTTTTTTGCACCTTTCAAACTTACTTTATTTGTCGCTTTATTTGCGTCGATCCCGTGGATATTGCATCAGGTTTGGGGATTTATAGCACCAGGTTTATATCAGCACGAAAAGAAAATGCTTATGCCTATTCTTGCCTCAAGTATAATATTATTTTATGGCGGTATAGCCTTTTGTTATTTTGTAGTTCTGCCAATTATTTTGGGTTTTTTTACAAGTACCGGCCCCGAAATGATGACCCTTGCGCCCGACATAAGTAGCTATTTAGGATTTGTATTAAAACTGTTTTTTGCATTTGGTGTCGCTTTCGAAATTCCAGTGGCAATTATGCTGCTATGTTGGAGTGGGGCAACTACAACAAAAAGCTTAAAAGAGAAGCGCCCTTATATCGTGGTGGGTGTTTTTGTAGTCGCGATGTTTTTAACACCGCCTGATGTATTATCACAAACATTATTAGCATTTCCGATGCTTCTTCTGTTTGAACTAGGTTTAATTTTAGCAAAATTTTATACCGCCAAACCACAAAAAGAATCTGAGGAATAAAATGAAAAAACAACTACTCCCACTATTGGTTTTACTAAGCGCACCGACTTTTGCTGCGCAAACAGAATTTAATACTCAAGCGTTACAAGCATGTAGCTTTATTGAGAACGACTTTAACCGGTTGCTTTGCTATGACAATACAATTGCAGGTAAATCACTAACAAAGCCAACAGTAACAAAAACGCTTACCCCACCAACTACTAACAATGTACCTCAAGTCGTAGCTGCTGCACCAATTCAAGCAAAGGCAAAAGCTGACGATTTTGGCTTAGAGCACAAAGAATCACAAGTAGAGAAAGAAACTGAAATAAAAGCCATGGTTACATCAATTGATGAGGCTGCTTATGGCGAGTTAATTATTTCGCTAGATAACGGCCAACAATGGCGTCAAATCGGCTCTGATAGCATGCGTTTAAAAGAAAACGATACAATTGTAATTAGCCGCGGTGCATTCAGCTCTTTTCTATTGAAGAAAGATGGTAAAAACCGCTCTATTCGCGTTAAACGTACTAAATAATGTCATATACGTTAATTGATGCTGGAGTTAACTTATCTAATCATCAATTTGATGACCATCATCGTGACGTAATTACCCGTGCCAGTGAGGCGGGCGTTACAAATATGCTTATTATAGGCTGTGATATTGCAAGCAGTCAGCAATCACTTGAACTTGCAATAGAACATCTTCAATATTCTACGGCGGGTATCCACCCGCACGATGCAAAATCAGTGACTAATGAACTAGAAGCACAATTAACTACCCTTGCAAATAATAAGCAGGTCATAGCGATAGGTGAATGTGGCCTTGATTATAACCGTGACTTTTCGCCTCGCGATGTACAACGTAGTGTTTTTAGACGCCAGTTAGTACTTGCTCAAAAATTAGATTTACCTGTTTACTTACATGAACGAGATGCAAGTGACGACATGCTAAGTATTCTAAAAGAATTTAATATTCGCGGTGTACTTCACTGCTTTACCGGTAATTCACCAGCTCTAAAACACTATTTAGATTTAGGTCTTTATATTGGTATAACGGGTTGGGTGTGTGATGAAAGACGTGGTAAAGAGCTACAACAGCTAGTGCCTAGTATTCCTCTAGATCGATTATTAATAGAAACTGATGCTCCATTTTTAATTCCACGAACAGTTAAGCCAAAACCTAAATCACGTAAAAATGAACCTGCACTGCTTCCTTATATCTGTCAAACGGTTGCACAACTTTATCAAATAGATGAAGAAGTTGTGGCCCGTAAAACTACAGAAAACTTTCACCGTGTTTTTGGTTTAGAAGATCGTTAATGGCCTATGCAAAGGCATTTTTAAGCCTATTAGTATTCCTTTGCACTTTTTGCTCTTTCGCAAACCCGGTAATAATAAAACACGATTTCAACTCCCAAAACATCAATAACCTGTATTACTCTTTTGAACCGACTTCGCTATTAGATGCACAACAAAGTAGCCATATACAGTGGCAAAAAAACACAGATGAACCTCTTAATCTAGGGCTAGAGCAGCGTCCTGTATGGATAAAGTTTAGAATAAAAAACACGCTTAGTTATAATACCGAGCAACTATTGTCATTAAACAATCCTCTGCTAAACGACGTTCAAGTATATCAGTTACATAACTCAGAATTACTTTCTCACGCTCAAATTGGTGATGCTTACGCTCTTTATAAACGTACGATTAAGAGTGAATCTTTATTAGTTAAACTGATCAGCCCTGCAAATAGCGAAACGAGTATTATTATGAGAGTGACGAATAGCTCCGGCTTGCGAGTCCCTTTAACGCTGTGGCAACCAGAGGCTTATTTGGCACATAAAGGTAAACTTAATTTACTCTATGGATTGTTGATTGGTTTTGTATTTTCTTTAGGTGTCAGTTGCTTAGTTTTATATGGTTTTTCACGTAAACGCTATTTTATTTATGCTGGTTTAATAACCCTCACGTTGGGTTGTGTATTAGCCTACCTTTGTGGGTTTGGCTTAAGATATATTCACCCTAATTTGCCAGCGTTACAGCAAGTTATGATCCCTATATTACTTATGCTTATTACTTTAATGTTTTTACCTTTGCAAAAGCAAATTTGTTATCCAAGGCCCTCATTTTTACTGACGATTCAAAAATTTTTAGTGAACGCTTTAGCCATTTCGTTATTATTTATTTGGCTACTTCCAAACCACATAGTTACACTATTTTGCTTAATCGCCACCCCTATCATTTTAGGCTTTTATATTGTAACTACGCTTTTATGCGTACGTTTAGCACCCTCTAAACCCAATAAAGCACTATTACTCGTATTGGTTTTTTTCTTGGTGATGATACTTTATTTTACTGTTGCAGTAATGGGGCTATATACTTTTAGCCTAAGTATATTAGCATTTGTATTTACATGCTTTTTTAGCTGCACATTTTGTTTATGTTATAGCGTGATGAAGTTATTTATTTTACAGCGAGATGAAGAAGTAACTGCTCAGCAAGCCTTGATTGCTGAAAATGCAGCTCAAGATACGCTACTTAAAGAGCGCTTAAAGTTACAAGAAAAAACACACCAAGAACTAGAGTCACAAGTGGACGAACGCACCTTTGAATTGCAAGTTACGCTCAGAGAGCTTGAAGAAAAAAACCGTTCACTTGAGTTACTTAATACCGAAGACGCTTTAACCGGAATAAAAAACAGACGTTTTTTTGATAAAAGACTCGTAATGGAACTTCGTCGCTCTCGTCGGGAACAAACACCACTTAGCATTGTTATGCTTGATATAGACCGGTTCAAAAGCATTAACGATACGTACGGACACATAATTGGCGATCAAGTTATTAAAACTGTATCTGACCTAATAAAAAATCATTTAAAGCGACCACTCGACGAAGTTGCCCGTTATGGCGGTGAAGAATTTGTAGTGCTATTACCTAATACCCCAAATAAAGGTGCACAAGACATAGCTGAAAAAATACGCTCAGCTATCTCAGTCAGTACAGTAACGGTTGCCAATAATGATATTCAATTTACAATTAGCGCTGGCATATACACCAGTATTGCTGATGACGTTAGCAATCCTCAGATATTTACTGAGTGCGCCGACAAAGCACTTTATTACGCAAAGCAGCATGGGCGTAATCAAGTAATCACTTTTCCCTTACCGCAGTAGGAGCATATTAATATGGCCCAATCAGGATTAGATCTTTTTCCGTACACTCGGATGCGCAGAATGCGCCGTAGCGACTTCTCTCGCCGCTTAATGGCCGAAAACCAACTTAGCGTGAACGATTTAATTTACCCTATATTTGTACTTGATGGTAAAAATCGTCGCGAGGCAATTGAATCAATGCCTGGTATTGAGCGCCTATCAATAGATTTGCTACTCATTGAAGCAAAAGAGTTGGTTGAACTTGGAATACCTGCGATAGCTATTTTCCCGGTAACACCTGGAGATAAAAAATCATTATTTGCCGAAGAAGCATATAACGATGATGGTTTAGCACAGCGTACCGTAAGAGCGGTAAAAGAAGCCTTTCCAGAGTTGGGTGTAATTACTGATGTAGCGCTTGATCCATTCACTACGCATGGTCAAGACGGTATTATTGATGACACTGGTTATGTTATTAACGATATCACTACTGAGATTTTAGTTAAGCAGGCACTCTCTCATGCTCAAGCCGGTGCAGATGTTGTTGCCCCTTCTGATATGATGGATGGTCGTATTAGCGCTATTCGTGAAGCACTTGAAGCTGATGGGTTTATTCATACTCGCATCATGGCCTACTCCGCTAAATATGCATCTAGCTACTACGGCCCATTTAGAGATGCGGTAGGTTCTGCTGGTAACTTAAAAGGTGCTGATAAAAAAACCTACCAAATGGATCCTGCAAACTCTAATGAAGCAATACGTGAAGTAGCCTTAGACTTACAAGAAGGCGCTGATATGGTTATGGTTAAACCTGGCATGCCTTATTTAGATGTTGTACGTCGTGTGAAAGACGAATTTGGTGTGCCTACTTTCGCATATCAGGTAAGTGGCGAGTATGCTATGCACAAAGCAGCTATTGATAACGGCTGGTTGAGCGAAGAGGCCACCATAATGGAATCTCTACTTGCATTTAAGCGTGCAGGAGCTGATGGAATATTAACCTACTTTGCTAAACAAGCCGCAAAATATCTAGCTAAAAAGTAATTTTTTATTAAAAGGCGGTTAAACCGCCTTTTATTTACATTCGTTTACGTTTTTGTATTATTTACGTCACATTTATTCTCTAAACTGTTGTCCCATTTTGGGATTAATACACGGGAATAATAAAAAAATGTTTAAAACAAAAATAACACCACTCGCACTTGTTATAGCAAGTCTCAGTGCACCAGCTTCAGCAAGTTTAATCATATCTGAGTATGTTGAAGGTGGAAGCAATAATAAAGCAGTAGAACTTTATAACACCTCTGCGAGTGAAATCTCACTCGATACCTATACGCTAACCTTATATTCAAATGGTAGCACTACAGCAACTAGCTCAATCGACTTAACGGGTCCTCTTGCTGCTAATAGCACGTACGTAATTATAAACTCAAGCTCGGTTGACGAACTCAAAGCAAAAGCCGATGAAGAAAGTGGTGTAACCAATTTTAATGGTGATGATGCCCTAGTGTTAACCCAAGGTACGACTGTTGTAGATAGCTTTGGCCAACGTGGTGTTGATCCTGGTTCTTTTTGGTCTGAAGGTGGAGTGCAAACGCAAAATAAAACACTTCGTCGTAAAGAAACCATCCTTGTTGGACGCACAACACCTGATGCTACTTTTAACCCAAGTGAAGAGTGGGTTCAATTCGACCAAGATGATTTTAGCGGTTTAGGTGTTTTTGGTAGCAGCGTTCCTGTTGAGCCAGCACCTGCACCTCTTGTACCACTTGTGTGTGATACGCAAAAAACTTTAATTAATGCAATTCAAGGTGATGGTGCAACGAGCCCACTTGTCGATACACCTGTTGAACTTGAAGGGATTGTAACGGCTGACTTTCAGGGTGATGATCAATTAAAAGGCTTTTTTGTTAGCTCTCTTGCTGTTGATATAGATGAAAACCCATTAACTTCTGAAGGGATTTTTGTTTATTTTGCAGATACCGACGTAAGCGTTGGCGACCATGTACGTGTACAAGGTAATGTAGCAGAGTATTTTGATTCAACACAAATTGATAACGTCACCCAAGTGGCCGTTTGTAATACGGATTTAACTGTAGCTGCGACAAAAATAACACTGCCTGTAGCTGAGTTAACGGACTTAGAAAGCTTTGAAGGTATGTTAGTAACACTAGAGCAACAATTGGTAGTCACCGATAACTTTGGTCTTGGTCGCTATGGTGAGGTTGAATTAGCAACAGAACGACTATACCAAGGCACCCAAGTTGCACTGCCTGGCGATGCAGCTAATGCAGTCGAAACAGAAAACTTACTTAAAAAGATTCTGCTAGACGATGGCTCTACAGTACAAAACTCAGATCCTACCGCATACCCAACTCCAGGATTATCAGCAGAGAACACCCTACGTACTGGCGACACAATAAATACAGTAACTGGTGCTCTTGCTTATAGCTTTGGCCTTTACCGCATTCACCCAACAGCAGTACCTCAGTTTATTGCTACAAATGCACGCGAAGACGCACCTGAACTAAATGCCTCGGCCGACTTGCGTGTAGCAAGCTTTAACGTACTTAATTACTTTAATGGTGATGGTCAAGGAGGTGGATTCCCTACCGATCGCGGTGCAGACACAGAAGCCGAATTTATCCGCCAAGAAGCTAAAATAGTAAGTGCAATTAGCGCAATGCAAGCTGACGTTGTTGGTTTGATGGAAATAGAAAACGATGGCTTTGGTGAATTTAGCGCAATTGCCAGCTTAGTAAATGCACTAAACGAAGCAGACACAGCAAACCAGTATGCATTTGTTGATTTTAATCTTGATCAAATAGGTACTGATGCAATTACCACTGCATTGATCTACCGTGCTAATAAAGTAGAAGAAGTGGGTACTGCTGCAATTACAACGCAAGCCCCATTTGATTTTAGCAACCGTACTCCTATAGCGCAAAGCTTCAAATCAATTGAGAGCGACGAAGTGTTCACTGTTGCCGTAGCTCATTTAAAATCTAAAGGCGGTTGTGGCAGTGCAAGTGGTGCAAATGAAGATCAGAACGATGGTCAAGCTTGCTGGAATGAAATACGCACACAAGGTGCCACTGCCTATGCCGATTGGCTAGACAGCAAACCAACCGGTGTTGACGACGAAGACACTATTTTAGTTGGAGACATGAATGCTTACGCAATGGAAGATCCAATACGTGCATTTGCAGACAAAGGATATAAAAATGTAGTTGCAGAACTTGATGGTAATACACTGGGCTATTCTTATAGCTTTTCTGGCCGAGCAGGCAGTTTAGATCATGCTGTGGCAAGCGACTCGTTGCTTAGTAAAGTTGTCTCAGCGCAAGATTGGCACATAAATGCTGACGAGCCAATTTTACTTGATTACAACGTTGAATTTAAGAGTGATGCTCAGCAGTCTAGTCTTTATTCTGAAAGTGCCTACCGCGCATCAGATCATGACCCTGTAATCATCGATATTAAATCTGAAGGTATGCTAACACCGCAAGAGCAGACACCGGTCATTGTCGCAGATCAAGTATTTTCAATTGATGAAAGCAGCTCAATTGATACTGTAATAGGTCAGTTAGTATTTAGTGATCCAAATGCAGATGTATCACCAGTGGTTGAATTTATTGTATCAGGGAGTGAAGCAATTTCAATCAATGAACAAGGTCAACTTATCGTAGCCGGTGAACTTGATGCAGACATTGAAAGTATAATAACACTATCAGTGCAAGCAAAAGACAGTGTAGGCAACATGTCTGAATCGGTAACGGTTACAATCAATGTTACTGAAACGAGGGATGATGGTAACGATTCAGGTTCATTATTTTGGTTATCACTTCTTTTAGCGCCATTATCAATCGTGCGCAGATTTAAAAAGAAATAATTAATATGAGTATTTAAAAGCCGCATTTGCGGCTTTTTTTATTTTTATACAAATGTAATTCAGACAAGCTTCATTAAACCTCCCGTAATATGTTCATAGGATCTATAAATTTTTTAGTAATTAATCAGTAATAACTACATACATTTGAGTGAATGTTACACAAAAAGCCTCTGTCGGTTACGCATATAGATTTTACCTATTGAAAAATATGAATTTTTATAAGGGTTCGTATTTTGCTTTAGGTATTTTAAAGGTACTTACAAAAATTAATATTTACCCTAAACGTAAAAATAAGTCGTATTTTTATAAAGGAATGAAAATGAAACAATTAACCCATAATCTGCCTAAATGGCAAAAAAAGTCAGCACCATTACTGGGTCTACTTATTATTTTTTCGGCTTGGGGCAATAGCAACCCAGCGATTGCTGCAACAGTTGATGTAGCAATTCCACAAAGTAGCTTATTTGACGTAATTAGCGCTCGCGCTAAAAAGTTAGCAAGTGAAGAATACGTGACCCCTAAAAATATTGAGCTTGAAGCATTAAATAATATTGATTATCAAGATTATAGGGCAATTCGATTTAAAAAAGACAAGGCAGTGTGGAAAGATGAGGGCCTTTACGAGCTGCAATTATTCCATCCTGGTTTTTTATATAAAACACCTGTAACAATAAACACCGTTGATAGCGACTCTAAACGTAGCCGCTTGCCTTTCAGCACTGACTTTTACCAATACGATGGCACTGCCGCACCACTACAAGAAGAAATAGCTAAAAGTGTTGCAGGTACTCAACTAGGCCATGCAGGATTTCGCTTACATTACCCATTGAATACTAACGAGTATAAAGACGAAGTAATGGTATTTCAGGGGGCATCGTACTTTAGAGTTGTTGGCCCCCAGCAAGTCTATGGCCTATCAGCTAGAGGTCTTGCCATTGATACTGCTGAAAATTCAGGTGAAGAATTTCCTGTGTTCAAAGAGTTTTGGTTAGTTAAACCAAAAGTTGACCAAACACAAATTACTATTTTTGCATTATTGGATAGCCCATCAATCTCTGGTGCCTATAAGTTTAACGTTGATCCTACAACTAACATGCTAGTTGATGTTGATATGCAGATATTTGCACGTAAGGATATTAAAAAGCTAGGTGTAGCACCATTGACGAGTATGTTTTATCACGGTGAAAACAGTACTAAGTTTTTTGATGACTACCGCCCTGAAGTTCATGATTCGGATGGCTTATTGACTCAGTCTGCTGATAATAAATGGGTATGGCGCCCTCTTAACAATCCATCACAGCTGAGTGTTACTTCATTTTCGTACAATAACCCAAAAGGTTTTGGGTTAGCTCAACGAGATCGAGACTTTAATAACTATCTAGACACAGAAGCGCACTACCACAACCGCCCTAGTCTATGGATTGAACCACAAGGTGAATGGGGAAATGGTCGTGTAGAACTTGTAGAAATACCGACTGATACGGAAACTAACGACAATATCGTAAGCTACTGGGTACCAGAAAAGCCAATGAAAGCCGGTGATTCATTAAAGCTAAGCTACAAAATGACGACCTTTAATGCAGCTTTAACTCAGCATGAGAAAGCGCGTGTACTGCGCACAAGGATCGGTAGCGCTGCTTTACCAGGTGAGGACAATCCACCACCAAAAAGCCATCGCCAATTTACTGTTGATTTTACTGGGTCAGAAATAAATCAACTCTCTGAACAGTTAAAGCTAGATGCCGATATTCAACTTACAACAGGCGAAGTAACCGACGTGAATGTGCAAAAACTGCCTGATTCACGAGGATGGCGTGTAGCCTTTAAAATTGCACCACAGGACGATCAACCCGTTGATATGCGTTTATCGTTAAAATTGCGTGACAAAGAAATTAGCGAGGTATGGAGTTATGTTTGGTACCCAAATGACATCAAGTAATAAAGGTAAGGGCACTCCAATGCCATTCAAAACATTAAGAGTTTGGCTATTTGCTATTGCAGCGCTTGGCACATCTGGCTACGGCATATCTATTATGTTTGAGATTTTAAGCTCAAACGGTATGACATTACTTGAGTATGCTCTTTTAGTATTATTCTCAATCACTTTTGCCTGGATTGTAACGGCCTTTTGTAGTGGAACAATCGGCTTTGTATTACAGTTGTTTCGAATTGACCCACTTACGCTGAAGCGTATTAAACCAATTGAGTTCAATAGTGAGGCAATTAACGCCCAAAAAACCGCTGTTGTAATGCCTATTTACAACGAAGACACCCACCGTGTTATCGCGGGCTTTGAAGTTAGTCTGCAATCGTTAAAAGAAACAGGTCAACTTGCAAACTTCGATTTTTATCTATTAAGCGACACCCAAGACCCAGAAATAGCTAAAAACGAGCTAAGTGCATGGCATGCATTGTGTGAACGTTTAGGTGATACAGCAAAACACGTTTTTTACCGTCGTCGCGAAGATAACAAACACCGTAAAGTAGGTAACCTAACCGACTTTTGTGAGCGCTGGGGCAGCCAGTACGACCATATGATTGTGCTTGATGCAGATAGCGTAATGACCGGGAAATGTATGTTAGAGCTTACTACAAGTATGCTCAACAACCCACAAGCAGGCCTGATCCAAACTATTCCGATCCCTGTTCGTCAAGATACCTTTTTTGGCCGTTTTTTACAGTTTGCATCAGTGCTATATAGCCCAATGCTCGCTACTGGCTCAGCTTTTTGGCAAACTGATAAAGCAAACTACTGGGGTCATAATGCAATTATTAGAGTTGAAGCATTTATAACGTGCTGTGGCTTGCCAACACTGAAAGGTAATGCACCTTTTGGCGGCGAAATTTTAAGTCATGACTTTGTAGAAGCTTCACTGCTTCACAGTGCTGGTTGGGATGTATTGTTGCTATCAGATATTGAAGGTAGCTATGAAGAAGTACCAAGTAACATTCTAGACTACGCTGTACGCGATAGACGCTGGGTGCAAGGTAATATTCAGCACTTAGGTTTACTATCTTCATCCAAATTAAAATTAATGAGTAAGCTGCACTTTCTATTAGGTGCCACAGCCTATATTTCATCGCTAATTTGGCTCTCAATGTTAGCGTTAAGTACAATTGATGCAGTGACTCGCGCATTAAATAGTGATGTGTACTTTAACCGTGTTTATCAATTATTCCCTACATGGCAAATAGCTAAGACAGATCTTATTGATTCACTATTGTATTTAACTATTGTTATTTTATTAATGCCTAAACTGATGGGTATAATAGTAACCCTAATACATAGAAACAAACGCTTTGGTGGTTCAATTAAGCTAATACTAGGTTCAATCATTGAAACCGTATTTGCTATTATTGTTGCTCCATTAATGATGGTATTTCATGCTTACTTTGTACTTTGTGTGTTTTTAGGTAAAAAAGTAAAATGGGATGCACAACCGCGTGAAGGTCGTATGGTTCCGTGGAAGGAAGCTTTTGGTTATACGCTATTCTCAACTATTGTGGCTATTGCATGGGGTTGTACTGCTTACTACTTCACGCCAGTATTCTTCTGGTGGCTATCGCCTATATTATTAGGCTTAGTGTTAGGTGCTCCGATTATCCGTTATACCAGTAGTATTAAATTCGGTGTACAACTAAGAAAGTTGGGTATATTTATTTGCCCTAGTGAAGTTGATAACGACTCAACTCTAGAAGCACTTAAAATACACCTAAAAGAAATTTCGGTACCAAAGGAAGGTGCTTATCCACAAACAATACCGGCACTACCACAAGAGCAGTTGGTAACAATGCCTATCCAGTCTTTTAAGAAGCCACGCAGGCTAAAGATGAAAGCGCTAAAAGCTAAGGCTATAAAAAAGTTTAATTAGCGCGTTATAAAATACAAAAATAAAAAAGGAGCGATTAATCGCTCCTTTTTGCTATCTAAATTAAAGATCAAGCATTGTATTTATCGCTAATATTTTCAATTTTGTTAGCTACCTTATTGCAGTACATTTTAGAAATAACTGATTGCGTTTCATCATCAAGATGCCAGTCATAAAAATGGAACGTTTTACCATTATCTAACTCCACCATTAAAAATGGTGAAAAGAAAAAATGAACTAAATGATACGCAACCAATTTCCTCGCTGTTGATGTAACGCTTTGTGCATAAACGCGTATAACAAATGCCTGCTTTATGACAATGTAAAAAACGAAGATGAAGAATATTGAAAGGAATAATAAGTAAAGCTGGCATTACAGTGAGAAAAACGATTTTTAGGTTCACAGAAAATATAATATGAATTAAAAATATTAAGCTGAATGCTAAAATATATTTTGTGAATTATAGCCACCAGTTTGGTGCTAATTTAGTAGATTTAATAATCATTACATCTTATATAAAATTAATATGCGAACGTCTCTGATGCGGAGACTTCCTTATCTAATTAATCAATTAAAGTACCCTCTAATCCCTTTTTACTAATTGATAATATAAGACTACTTAATAATAAAGAGTAGTCGTAAACAACTACAAAAATAAAACCAAATTATAGGCAATAAAAAACCCGCAACATGTGCGGGTTTTCTAAAGAGTTAAAGAGCTAATTACTTAGCAGCTTTTTTCTCTTTTTCTGCAGCGATTACTGTATCAGCAACGTTTTGCGGACATGCAGCGTAGTGTGAGAACTCCATAGAGAACTGACCACGACCAGATGTCATTGTACGTAGTGTACCGATGTAACCGAACATTTCTGATAACGGTACGTCAGCTTTAATACGGCTGCCTGTTAAACCAGCTTCTTGGTCTTTCATCATACCACGACGACGGTTAAGGTCACCGATTACGTCACCAACGTGATCTTCTGGAGTGAACACGTCAACATTCATGATTGGCTCAAGAAGTTGTGCGCCCGCTTTAGGGATCGATTGACGGAAAGCGCCTTTAGCAGCGATTTCGAACGCGATTGCAGATGAATCCACGGCATGGAAACCACCGTCAAAAAGTTCAATTTCAACGTCAAGTACAGGGAAGCCAGCTAGAACACCAGTACCCATCATTGACTTGAAGCCTTTCTCAACTGCAGGCCAGAATTCTTTAGGTACGTTACCACCAACAACTGATGATTTAAACGTGAAACCTGAAGCAACTTCGCCTGGCTTGATGCGGTAGTCGATTTTACCGAACTGACCAGAACCACCAGATTGTTTCTTATGCGTGTAGCTATCTTCAATTTCTTTAGTGATAGTTTCACGGTAAGCAACTTGTGGTTGACCAACAATAAGGTCTACGCCGTAAGTACGCTTAAGAATATCTACTTTGATATCTAAGTGAAGCTCACCCATACCTTTAAGGATAGTCTCGCCTGAATCTTCATCAGTCTCAACTTGGAAAGATGGATCTTCTGCAACCATTTTACCGATAGCAACACCCATTTTCTCATTACCGCCTTTATCTTTAGGCTGTACAGCAATCGAGATTACTGGAGTTGGGAATACCATTGGCTCAAGTGTTACTGGGTGCTTAGGATCACATAGAGTGTGACCAGTTTGCACGTTTTTCATACCTACGATAGCAATGATGTCACCAGCTTGTGCGCTAGTTAATTCGTTACGGTCATCTGCTTGCATCTCAACCATACGGCCAACACGCTCAGTTTTACCAGTAAACGAGTTAAGGATAGTATCACCCTTGTTTAGTTTACCTGAGTAAATACGTACGAATGTTAATGCACCAAAACGGTCATCCATTATTTTGAATGCTAACGCTTTGAAAGGTTCGTCAGTAGATACTACTGCGAACTCGCCATTTTCGTTACCTTCTTCATCCATAAGAGGTTGAGGATCAACTTCTGTAGGACATGGTAAGTAATCAACAACAGCGTCAAGAATAAGCTGCATACCTTTGTTCTTAAACGCAGAACCACAGTATGTTGGGAAGAAAGCAAGGTCACGAGTACCTTTACGGATACAACGTTTGATGTCTTCTAAAGAAGGTGCTTCACCTTCCATGTAAGCTTCAAGTAGTGCATCGTCTTGCTCAAGGGCAGTTTCAACAAGCATTTCATAATACTCGTCAGTTTTATCTACCATGTCTGCAGGAACGTCTGTGATTTCGTAGTTTTCAGGAAGACCAGTGTCATCCCAAACGTATGCTTTTTTAGTTAAAACATCTACAACACCAACAAACTCATCTTCAATACCAATTGGTAAAGTCATGATTAGTGGAGTTGCGCCAAGTACTTTACGTACTTGCTCAGTTACACGGTAAAAATCAGCACCCATACGGTCTAATTTATTTACGAAGATAATACGTGCAACTTCTGAATCATTAGCATAACGCCAGTTAGTTTCTGATTGTGGTTCAACACCACCAGAACCACAGAACACACCGATGCCGCCATCTAGTACTTTAAGTGAACGGTAAACTTCAACTGTGAAGTCAACGTGTCCAGGAGTATCGATAACGTTAAAGCGGTGATCTTTCCAGAAACAGCTTACAGCCGCAGACTGAATAGTAATACCGCGCTCAGCTTCTTGTTCCATGAAGTCAGTAGTAGATTCACCATCATGAACCTCACCAGTTTTATGGATTTGACCAGTAAGCTTTAGGATACGCTCAGTAGTCGTGGTCTTACCCGCATCAACGTGCGCGAAAATACCAATGTTTCTGTACTTCGATAAATCTGCCATTAATTTTGCTCTTAATAAAGTCGATAAATTATTCCGCAGGAGTATAACATCACTTAAACCGAACATCACCATACAAGCCGCTTAAAATGCAATCAATTCAACATATTTTTTTTATCGTCAGAATCTATTAAATATCAAACATAACAAAAAAAATGTAAGGCATTGAAATAAATAGAATTTAATATTTAAGCCTTAGGTGCAAAAAGTTACTTCGCTATTTTATAGCAACGTTCAGGGCGGCCAATACTGCCATAACTTTGATCCGCTGTTAACTTACCTGATTCAAGCAAATACTCCAAGTAACGGCGTGCTGTAGAGCGACTAACACCAACCAAATCGCCCATTTGCTGAGCGGTAAATGCAGTGGTTGCGTGCTCTACAAAAGCATCATGTATTTTTTACAGGGTAAGTTGATCGACCCCTTTTGGTAAACGAACAGACGTGTTGGTTTGCTGCTTTGAACCAAATAACGTATCAACCATTGACTGCGTTACTTCACTTGCATCAGAAAAACATTGCTGACGCGCACCAAGGCCAGATAACATTAATGCCTTTACTAAAAGCCTAACTTAAGTGACCCACAATAGTTGGACATACCAATTACTGCGGGGTTTTTATGTCCAAATATCATTGGGCATTCAAATTAAAGCTCGCTCAACTTTCCCAAGAACATAGCTCTAGGCTTAAATACAAACGAAAACCTCTCCTGCATTAATCAATTAGTTCTAATAAATGAAATTTAGGTGGAGCAAATTAAAGTTCTGCTGGTTAATTAAATAGTTTAAGTTATTGTTCTTTTTTTATATTTAACATTAGCTTACAAAACAAACAAGGGGATAATAAGAACTATTTGCATTTAGGTGTTGACAGATAGTTAGATCTAACTGATAATCAATATCAACAAGACGGATTGCATACCACTTGTTAAGGAATGAATTGATTTGTTTCTCGACCCTGAAACAACGTGTGGCGCACGTAAACAGCTATGGTTACTTGTTATGAACCGCAACGCCCCTTGATGTTGATGATGAGTAACCGCCCTACTATTTTACTTGCTACATTGCTCATATCGGTGACGGTAGATATGAAACTAAAAAAGCCCTTACGGGCTTTTTTTATGTCTGTAATTTAGTAAAACTAAATCTCTTTAATTAAATAACCTGAATTCTGGTTAAATATTAACGACGGTTTTTACGAGCTCGCGCTCGGCGTTGAAGCTTTTCTTCTTCTTTAGCTGCTTTTTTAGCTTCTGCAGCGGCGCGTAAACCAGCAACCATTACTTCTTCTTCCTCACGCATTTGCGGAGTTTCCATAGTAATACGGCCAATAATACCGTCGCGTAATTCGTTGATTAGTATTTCAGACATTTTATATGTGTCTATTTGATTACCACCACGAATACAGCCGCGTTTTTTACCCGCCATTTCAACAAATTCCCAATCACTTTCTGGTAATTCGTCTATTTTATAACGCGCTTTTAAAAGCTCAGGGTATGCACGCAATAAGTACTCAGCTGTGTAACTTGCTACTTCTTCATACTCAAGCGCCGTATCACGAATGGCACCGGTAGCGCCTAAACGATAACCTGAGTTTTCATTCTCTACTTTTGGCCAAAGCATACCTGGCGTATCGTAAAGCATAATACCGTCTTCAAGCTTAATGCGTTGTTGTGCTTTGGTTACCGCAGGTTCATTACCTGTTTTTGCAACTATACGTCCAGCCAGTACATTAATTAACGTAGATTTACCCACGTTAGGAATACCCATTATCATGGCTTTAATCTGCTTATCGGCACCCACTTTATGCGGCACTAACTTTTTACAAAGCTCATTTATACGACTTACTTCAGCTGCTTTATCATGTCCAAAAGAAATCGCTTTAACACCATTTTCTTGCTCAAAATAATCTTTCCAGATTTGAGTCATTTTAGGATCAGCTAAATCAGCTTTGTTCAAAATTTTGATGACCGGCTTACCTTCACGCAAGGTTGCCACCATCGGGTTTTCACTACTGTAGGGAATGCGCGCATCAAGCACTTCAATGATCACATCCATTTGTGGCATTATTTCTTTAATTTCATTGCGGGCTTTATTCATATGCCCAGGGAACCACTGGATAGCCATTTTTAACTCCTAACGTATAATTAACCGCTATTTTAACTGGCAATTCATTTAATTGCGCTATACTGACGCAAATTTTTTCAGATTAGTTGTTATGGCTCTTAAATCCACCATTATGAAAGTGCAGTTATCGCTTAGCGATATGGACCGCCACGTTTATCAAGATTTTAATTTAACCTTGGCTCAACACCCTTCAGAAACAGATCAGCGGTTGATGATTCGCTTACTCGCTTTTGCGCTAAATAGCTGTGATGGTTTAGAATTTACTAAAGGATTAAGCGCTGATGATGAACCTGAACTTTGGCATGTAAGCTATAGTGAAGAAATAGAACTATGGATTGAACTTGGCTTACCAGATGAAAAACGCCTTAAAAAAGCCTGTAATAAATCTAAAAAAGTGGTGCTATATACTTATGGTGAAAACAATCAAGCAATTTGGTGGCAAAAACACCAACCTAAATTGTATGAATTTAAAAATCTAAGTATTTTTAGCCTTGATTATGCAGCAACACAAGCACTTGCTGCTTTGGTTGATCGTGGAATTAAGCTCGCCATTACCATTCAAGATGGTGAAGTATGGGTAAATACCGATACAACAAACATTGAGATAAAACCACAGCAATTGATGTAACTAAGATAGGTTATACCAATTGCATTAAATTAGTTATCTATTATAGCGACAAGGAAATAAGTCGATAACAAGGCGAAAATTATGACATATAGTTGTTCTATATAAATAATTTTTAACGCAGGTAGCGGATTATTTAATACGCTAGAATGATCATGTTTTTAATAAAATTGGTATTAGGGAGCATATGAAAGTTAAACACGTTATTGTTTTACATGGCTTGTATATGTCTGGCTTTGTTATGCGCCCACTTTGTTCACGACTTGAAGAATCGGGGATGACGGTATTAAACATTACCTATAATACGCTCGACCCTCACCGCGATACCATATTTGCACAAATTGATGAGTGTATTTCTAACGAACCTGCAGCGCTTGTATGCCACTCAATGGGAGGGCTTATTGCACGTGCTTACCTAGAGGCAAACTCTCCTGCTAGCCAGAATGTTACGAAGGTAATTACACTGGGTACTCCACACAAAGGCAGTCATATTGCGCAAAAGATGAAGCAAAAAGGGTTTGAATCATTTTTAAAAAATAGTGTTGAATTTTTACTCACTAAAAATGGTAATTGGCCTTTTAAAGCTAAGCTTTACAGTATTGCGGGCGATTTACCTATTGGGCTTATGCCCTTAATAGTTAAAGGTAGCCAGTCAGATGGCACTGTATTACTAGATGAAACCAAACTTAAAGGTATGGCCGAACATAAAGTGTTTCATTTAAGCCATACCAGTATGATTTACTCGCGCCAAGTACTCGATTACATTTTAAAGTGCTTAAACGAGAAAGATTAATCCTCAGCATTGGCTGCTATTTTATAACTAATTAAAAATACCACTGCCAATATAAGCGGAATCGGCGCCGCAATGTAGCCAAAAAAATCTGAGTTCGCAAAGCTTGCACCCGCTAAGTGCGCTACTAACCCAAGTACAAATGCGATGACTGCAATTCCTACCACTATTAACTCTGCTTTATTTTGTTTCGCTGTTTTTGCATGCATGTTATCTCTCCTAATTATTTCGACAACATTATTATGCGCCGTTAGGCTGGATGATTTTTGACCTGCATCAATAAAAAAATAGCTAAGTTATTACCTTGAATAAAGTTTGTTTTAGATCATGATTTATATACTTTTGAGGTTTATTTACTTTTGAGGGGTAGTATTTTTATTAATCAGACCCACTTCTATTAATAGTCTAAAGTGAATATAGGTATCAAAAACAGCTAATAGGTTAAAACTATTAACTAGATACATTTAAACGATTTTACTAATTTATCGAAATTAGTAATACTTATCACAAGTTCACAAACAAACGGTTATTCAGGAGCAAGTTATGTCACATGTAAACGCAATTGGTCTAAACAGCGCAAAAAGCGAAGACATCATAAAGTCACTCAATACATTATTGAGTAGCTACCAGATTCAATACATGAACGCGCGTGGCTTTCACTGGAATATTAAAGGCCGTAACTTTTTTGAACTACATGTTAAGTTTGAAGAAATTTATAACTTACTACTTCTAAAAGTAGATGAAGTTGCAGAACGTATTTTAACGTTAGATGGCGCACCTCTACATGCATTTTCTGATTACCTTGAAGTAAGTAAAATTAAAGAAGCTAAAGGTATTAGTGATGGTGTTACAGCCGTAGAAAACCTACTTGCTGGTTACAGCACATTAATTCACATGCAGCGTGATATTTTAAGCCAAGCTGGTGATGCAGACGATGAAGGTACAGCCTCACTAATGAGCGATTACATCTCAGAGCAAGAAAAATTGGTTTGGATGCTAAAGGCTTACTTAGACTAAACCAGCAAAAAAAAGCCCTCAATGAAGAGGGCCAAAAATAGGGATAAATCGTTAAATAATCAAGCGATTCGGTTACTATATTAGTCTCCTCCCAATACTAAACAACGCCCCTGTTACCAGTGGCGTTGTTTTTGGTTTAAGTGGGCACAATGCTCATATATTGGGATAAACAATGTATAAGCATTACTGCTCTTATTATTTTTTCCAATAAAAAAGCCCCAGCGATACTGAGGCTTTGTGAACGTAACTAATTAAGTAACTATATTAGTGTCGTTATTGTTGGTTAGAATTTACTTCTAAAACCTATGTAGAATGATTGACCAATTGGGTCATACGTACCAGCATCAGTTTCAGTACCAGTACTTGAACCGCTCACACCCGATAAAATGCGTGGTGGCTCTTTATCAAATAAGTTACTTGCACCAGCGTAAAGCTCTGTTGAATCGCTGATATGGTAACTTGCTTGAACATCATGATACGTTACTGAACCAATCCCTACTCCACCTGGAGCAATACCAAAACCACTTAAGAATTGATCATCAAAGTCTGCAGCGCCAATGTAAGTTAAGCTCCAGTTAAAATCAAAGTCGTTAAGTTTATAACCAAAGTTCCAGTTAGCTTTATGCTCTGATGCACCAATTTCTCCAGCAAACTCATCTTTATCAGCGCCTGGAAGTGGAATGCTATAACCATCGATTAGGTAAGTATAAGCAAGACGAGTTCTAAACGCACCAGGACCAATATCAGCAGAGTACGTTAGTGTTAAATCAACACCTTCTGTACCCAAACCACCACTGTTAGATACACCACTGTCGATAGACTCTAGTGAACCAGCACTATTATTACCTGATGGCGCACTACGACGAGTTACAAAGTCACAAAAGCTTGTATCGCCGCCGCCATAACATTGGTCAAGAATAAACTGACGAGGTGTGGATACTATTGCATCTGTAATTTCGATATCAAAGTAATCAAGCGTAATATCTAGTCCTGATATTAGGTTTTCTGGTGTAAATACTAAACCTACTGTTACAGAGTCACCAACTTCTTCTTTTAAATCTTGGTTACCACGGTTAAAGCCACTAATGCCTTGTAAGTCAGACTGGTTAAGCGTGAACTCACCATTTGAAGCGATATTAGTTGTAACACCACCATCTGTTCGACAAGCATCACCAGCAGCACCACCGCCGCCACTATTAGTAACACCTAAACATGGATCGTTTAAACCACTTGGGAAAGTTTGTGAAGGCGGAGAAAATAGTTCATCGATATTTGGAGCACGTGTTGAACGAGCACGAGTAGCACGTAAACGTAGGCTATCCATTACTTCCCAATCAACACCCACATTCCAACTTTCAGTGCTACCTACAGTTGAATAGTCAGATAAACGAACAGCTGCGTTCATTGTTACAGTATCAAGCACTGGGATATTTGCTTCTACATAATACTCAGTTACATCAAACGAGCCTTCTGTTGCTGGGATTGCATTACCCGCATTAAGACCTGCTTGCTGTAGTGCATCAAATTCACTGCGTGAAAATTCTTCACGGTATTCAAAACCAGCTGCAATACCTACCGTACCTGCTGGTAAATCAAATAAATCACCTGAAATATTACCACCAATGATTTCTTGCTCAACCGACGTTGAAAGTGAACTTGGTGCACTTACAAAATCAATAGCACCTTGCGATAACGAATTAAAACCATAAATGTCTACTGGTGCACAATTAAAGCCACGTGCTGTCGCATCGATACAGATAGCCTCATCAGTAATCCCGTCGTCATCTAAATCTTGGCTATCAACAACTGCTTCTAAACCTTGGCGGAAACTTTGTACATTAACTAGACCACCAGAAACTTGCTGCTCTTTTGTTTTACCGTATACGTAGTAAGTATCGTAAAACCAACCATCGGCTATTTCACCTTGAAAACCAAGAGCTAAACGGAATGTGTCACGCTCTGCTCGTGCTCCACGGTTACCAATGTCACTCAAACGTTTTGCAAAGAAAATATCTCGTGCGCCATCACCGTCGGTATCAGTTGCTGCGTTATATATATCATCTGGTACAAATGCATTACGTAATATTTCACCGTTTACATTAAATTCAATTGGAACACGGCCATTTGCATAAATGTCGTCAGAGGCAAAAGGAAATGGCTCTAATTCAGAAACGGTTGTTGTTGCAGCGTAAGTGCCTTCATAAAAAAAGCTATGCTTGTCGCTTAACTCGTAACTACCATTTGAGGCGAATAAGTAACGCTCTGTAGGTATTGCTATTGTACGTACGCCGCTTCGGTTAAAACCATTTGCAGCTACGCCATCGCCGCCATTTGCACTAAATGAGTTTTGTAGGTTGTTTGCATCATTAAACGTAAATGTTTCATCCCCAGCACTAAAACGACCTTGTGGTGGGAATGAAGATAAAAAAGGGCTTACTGCATCAAATACAGAATTTGGATTTGCTACTGGATCATCTTCGAAGAAAATACCTGAAAATTGGTCTACTGCCGAGCGGTCACGATCACGTGAGAAAACAGCGCCTTGATCAGAGTAACCAAGGTGGAACATCGCGTGCCCTTTACCATCTGAACTTGATAAGCCTGAGGTAAAGTTAAATTGGCGTGACTCATCATCACCTTCACTCGATTCACCGTACTGACCATCAAACTCAACGCCTTCAAAGTCATCTTTTAAAACAAAGTTAACTACACCAGCAACAGCGTCAGAGCCATAAACAGATGAAGCACCACCTGTCATAATTTCAACACGTTCAATAAATTGGCTCGGAATAGTGTTTAAATCGACAGCAGAGCTACCTGGTACACCTGATACATAACGACGACCGTTAACTAATACCAATGTACGGTTAGAACCTAAATTACGTAAATCTACAGTCGCAACACCTGCACTAGCTGTACTAAAGTTTGAATTAGTACGACTGATTGCCGGTGAACCAAATGCTGGATTATCTAGTAGTAAATCTTGAATATTTAATGAACCAGATGCGTCGATTGCTGTGCTATCTACAACTTGAATAGGCGCTGATGACATCGCCTCAGCTGAACGAATGCGAGAGCCTGTAACTTGTACACGTTCTATTTTAGTAATTTCGTCATCTTCTGCAGCCACACCTTGAAATGAAATGCTTGCAAGTATCGCGCTGCTTAGCGCAACTGTTAACGACGATTTTTTAAATAACCGCGCGCTACCTTTGTTAGTTAATGTCATATAATTCCCCTGAATTGTTATTTTTGTAACTAAATAGTTACTTCGCGGATTACAGTAAGGGGATTTATTTAAACACTCTACGTACGTTATTTATTAGGCGTAATCTTTGGTATGAATAGCTAGTTTGATGGGATGAATCAGTACGTCACAATTATTTTATAAATATATTGTACTTTTCATAACAGTTTTTCCGCTAAGCACGGTCTTTATTATTATATACAGCAAGAGATATAAAATAATGGTCGCTTCTTTTCATGCATTAACTTTTGTTAGTAACACTAAGTTTGCAACATTTTTAACAAAGCGCGTGCAAGAGCACCGACACTTTGAATCTCAATCTTTTATTCAGGCAAACAGATTAGATCAGATAGATACAGATCAATACAACGTACTGTTTTACGAACTAACTAATCTGGCAGACCCTATGCAAATAGTGCATTTAACAGAGCTAGCTAAAAAGCTTAAGTTAGTCATTATTGCCCAGTCGGGTCATTTTGCGAGTTTTGCTTTTGAAGTTGGCGCTGTTGATTTTTTAATAATAGATTCAACTGCACCACGTATCGATAAATGCTTTGATAAACTGATTCACCTTTGCCCGATTGCAAGCGCGGCCGAACGTCAATATCAACAAAGCACACAAACCGAAAAACCATCATCACATATCGTAGTTAAAGATGTAGGTAAGGTAAGGCTAATTGATATAAAAGATATTATTTGGATTAATGGTGCGGGCAATTATGTAGAGCTGCATTTTACCCAAGGTAGTACACCGGTATTACACCGCGAAACCATGAAAAATATTGAACAGCAGCTAGAGCCAGAAGGGTTTATTCGTATTCATCGCTCAACGCTGGTAAGAAAACAAGCTATCTGCGAACTGATGCCTACTGACAGTGGCGATTATAAAGTCAGACTTAAAAACGATATGTGCTTAAACCTTTCAAGGCGCTATAAAGGGTGTTTAGAGAGTATTATAAGCCCTCTTCAGTAGCGGTTTATAATACTCATATTAATTACCAGTTCTGTTTTATATAACTATCACTTGGATGCACTAATAAATAGCTTTCGGTATCTTTATAAAAATTAACTTCTACATCGCTATTTTTCCATACTTTTTCAAACATGTTTTTAGCTATGATATTAATGTTTATATAGTCAACTCGTTGATAGCCAAGTTCTTTTACACCCGCAAAATAGGCCTCTAACGAATCAAGACTATCTAAAGTTAACAGTTCAAACTCTTTTAAGTTAACAATCACAAACTTAATCGTATTTTCAGGGTGAGTGCTCAATTCTTGAATAACACCATTAGTTAATGATGTTATACCTTCATTGTTAAAGCTCCCCTTCAATTTTAAATACATATGAGGGGGCTGTGAACAAATCTGAAATTCGCCATGTGCTCCAAACATAAATTACCTTATATATATCAACTTCTATATATAGAGTAATACAATTTTCCGATTTTGCAGTTAATTTAACAGCGCAATAAAAAAGGCCATTTCGAGGGCTTTTTCTTCTAAGCTTTTAAAACGACCTGATGCACCGCCATGACCTGCATCCATATCGGTTTTAAATACTAAAATATTACTGTCTGTTTTAAGTTCACGCATTTTTGCAACCCACTTCATAGGCTCCCAATACTGTACTTGTGAGTCATGAAGACCGGTAGTAACGAGTATGTTCGGGTAGTTTTGTGCGCTAATATTGTCATAAGGTGAGTAAGCTTCAATTACATCATAAAATTGAGGCTCATTTGGATTACCCCATTCATCGTATTCATTTGTTGTGAGTGGAATACTTTCATCAAGCATTGTGGTTAATACGTCTAAAAATGGTACATGACAGCCAACACCGCAATATAACTCTGGTGCCTGGTTTACAACCGCCCCCATTAATAGGCCACCGGCACTGCCGCCTGAGGCAAACACCTTATTGCTATCACAATAACCTTGATCAACAAGCGCTTTTGTCACATCAATAAAGTCACTAAAGCTATTTTGTTTATGCTCTTTTTTACCTTGCTCATACCATTCGCGACCTAGCATTTCAGAGCCTCGAACATGCGCAATAACATAAACAAAGCCACGATCGAGCAAGCTCAGTGACGAACTAGAAAAACTAGGATCAATCGTATAGCCATAGGCGCCATAGCCGTATTGAAATAACGGATTTGTGCCATCTTTTTTAAAGCTGTCTTTTCGATAAACAACAGATACAGGTACTTTAACTCCGTCGCGAGCAGTTACCATTAATCGCTCCGACTGATAGTCATCGGCATTAAAACTACCGAGTACTTTTTGCTGTTTAAGTAGTGTTTTTTCGCCAGTTGCTAAATCAACATCATATAAAGAGCCTGGTGTTGTTAAACTTGAGTAATAAATACGCGCAGTGCGAGTGTCTGGCTCTGGGTTCATTGCTATTGCAGCATAATAACAAGGATCGGCAAACTCAAGTGCCATACGATCCCCTAACCTATTAACAACTACGAATCGAGCTTGCCCTTGCTCGCGTTCACTCAATACCAAAAAGTCATTAAATAACTCTACACCTTCAAGCAGTACATTTTCTCTGTGAGCTGTATGCTCAAACCATTGTGTTTTATCAGCAATCGTTTCGTTTGTTGCTGTCATTAATCTAAAGTTTTTAGCTTGCCAGTTAGTCACAATATAAAATGTGTCACCTAGCTTATCTACGTCAAACTCGTGGCCATCTTCACGCGGCATTAATGCTTTAAATTCGTCAGTGGGCTTATTAGCATCAAGCACCCATGTATCGTTGGTCTCTGTCGATGCTAAATCAATAATAATTAAGCCTTCGTCGCGACTTTTACCAAGCCCCATAAAAAAGCTGCTGTCTTGCTCTTCGTAAACCATTACATCTTGGCTTTGCTCGCTGCCAAGCTCATGCCTAAATACTTGGTATCCTAGTAGCGTTTTTAAATCTTTTTTTACATAAAAAACAGTTTTATTGTCGTTAGCCCAAACAACCTGCCCTTCTGTATTTTCAAGTACATCAGGTAGCATTTCACCGGTCGTTAAGCTTTTAAAGCGAACATTATAAATACGACGACCTTCAGTATCTTCAGAGTAAGCCATAAGCTGCTCGCATGGGCTTAGTGCGACCTCTCCTAGCTCAAAAAACTCAAATCCTTCAGCTAATACATTCACATCAAGTAAAAGCTCTTTATTATCAGCCTTTATGCTTGTACTTCTATAATGACGCGAGTATTCATCATCACCACGAACTTCTGAGTGATACCAGTATTTCCCGTCTTTAACGGGTACCGAATTATCATCTTTTACAATGCGTGCTTTTAACTCTTCAAAAAGTGTATTTTGTAGTGGCTTCATAGCAGCTAACTGTTCATCGCAGTACGCATTTTCAGCATGTAAATGCGCAAGTACTTGCTCATCTTGGCGATCGTCATCGCGCATCCAATAGTAATTATCGGTACGTATTTTATTGTGGGTACTTAATGTATGGGCTTGCAGTTTAGCAATCGGGAAATTAGGTAATAAACTTAAAGAGTAGTCAGGACGAGACACAACAAAACCAATTAAAAAAATAATGTGATTTGCAGTTTATCATAAAAATAAAAAAGCCCATCCAATAGTTGGATGGGCTAAAACGGTAAACGCTTCATTACTAAAACCGCTATACCTTTGGGAAGATAATTCACTTGAGCTTTATATTTGCTGCCAAGCCATAGCCCAACTTTGTCCTACACCGGGCTCGAACATAAACTTTTTATCGTCACTCGCGCGGCAAAACTCATTAAATGGCCAAGGCCTACATTGATAAACATGCCCTGTTTTTGGCTGCAATACCTTTGTACCCGCATTATAGTTTTCACAATTTTCAGGGTACACGTAATCATAAGTATCAAGGTTATTAACAACACGCTCATCGCATTTTGCAATACAATGAAAATCGACATGCGCTTTACATATACCACTGCTTTGCAAAGCAAAAATTTCATTGTTTCTATAGGCAACAATTAAACCTTGTTCGGTCATTTTACCTGCGCTAACAAGGGGTACATGCACGTTAATATGCTCGGCAACTAAACGTGGCCATGCGTGAGGTTCACCTTGTTCAAGCGAGGTGATTTTGTAATCAAATGATAAACTAGCTAGCTCTCCTTGCATGTCATAAAAGGTTACACTCACCACATCGCCAATAAACAATTGGGTATGATGATTTAAGCAACCTATTGTTGACCACTTTCCACAGGCCAACGACGTATGCATAAACACGGCAACACCTTAAGAGTTACAAAATCTTATCCATACACTATGGATACACAAAAAATACACTGAGGGCAAGTGATACATAACAACACGTTATGCAGTAGTCCCGCTACCATAGCTTTTGGAAACTTTGCATCCTAACCTTTCGGCTAGTTTGCCAGCAATGCGGCGATTATAATTCGGCCTCGCATAACAATCAAACAAAAGAATGTAACCAAAAACAAAAACCAACCCTTTAAGGTTGGTTTAATGTGTTTTTAACTAAATAAATAAGTTAAAGGTTCTTTCGCCCACGTAAATACCAGCAACACCAATAAAGATATAAATATTAACCACGCAGGCCAAGACGCTTTTGTTACTTTAGCCTCAGAGTCATCCGCTTTTAACTCTTTTAAGCCTGTGATCATCGCCTTAACCAGCGGTTTGCCTTTTATTCTATAAACAATAATAGCTAATACATGCAAGCCAATAGCATAAAGTAAAATGTCAAAATTCAGCTCATGTAGCCAATTGGCAAAATCAATCGTATCGCTAGACACATATTGAGCAAGCGGCCCGTCAGTTAAAATACCATCACTGCTCATTAAGCCACTTACAAGTTGCGTTATGATCAATATAAAAAACACTATCACCATACAGCTACCGGGTGCTGAATGGCCTAACGATTCGCTTGGTGTTTTTAGCGCCTTTAAAATAGCTCTAGGAGAGTGCAGTAACCCACTTAATCTCGCGGTTTTACTACCAATAACACCCCAAATTAAACGTGTTACTATAAGTGCTAAAGTAAAAAAGCCAGCAACAAAATGAAGCTCAATCATGCCCTCTTCAATACTAAAATAAAGCACTGCAATACTTACAACCAAAAACCAATGAAAGCATCTAATAAACCCATCCCACACTTTTAACGTCGTCATTGCGCCTATCCTTAAAAAAACAGTATTATCTAATTCGTTAACTACTTTAACATCATAATATTAAGGTATCCTTATGAGCCATTCTACAAGCCGTGCGAGTAAATATCATGCAACCAGTTAAAAAAGCTATTTTAAAAGGCTTTTTAGATATGCTACCTCTGTGTTTAGCCGTTGTTCCTTGGGGTATTTTATGTGGTTCTTTAGCGATTCAAAATGGCTTTAGTGCACTAGAAACCCAAGCAATGTCGTTATTAGTCTTTGCAGGCTCTGCACAGCTTGTTGCGATTGAACTTATGGCGGGCAACACACCATTGCTCACAATTTTATTCACAACATTTATTATTAGCTCTCGGCACTTTTTATACGGTTTAGCTGTGCGTCATAAGGTCATTGATCAACCTATGCGTTGGCGCTTACCGGTGAGCTTTGTTTTAACCGACGAGCTGTTTGCATTTTCTCACCATAGAAAAGCATACAGAACAAAAACACGTTTAATATACGCATTGAGCGCTGGTTTTAGCTTTTATATTGCATGGAATATTTGGACGTTAATTGGCATTGTAGCAGGCACAATGCTGCCCGACTTAACTAATTTAGGGCTCGACTTTGCCATTGCTGCCACGTTTATAGCTTTGGTTATTCCGGGCATTAAAAATTTGGCCTCACTCGTTACGGTAATTGTAGCAGGCATTAGCGCAACGCTTTTAAAAAGCACAGGATTTGAGTTATGGCTTGTTTGCTCAGCGCTGCTGGCAATGGCCGCAGGTTACAGCACAGCAAGACTAACCACTAAAAAGGAAGTAACGCCATGATGACGACTATTTTACTCATGGCATGCATTACATTTTTTACGCGTTATTTATTTTTACACCGTGCTTTGCCGTTTAAAGTAGGCCCTAAAATGCAGCAATTTTTAAGCTTTAGTGCACCGGCAGTGCTTACAGCAATTTGGGTGCCTATCGTGTTTTTGAATGAAGATGGCATTAACTTAAACTGGCAAAACCCTTATTTAAGCGCAGCAATAGTCGCCATTATTGTTGCCTACAAAACACATAATATTTATTACACTACGCTTGCCGGTATGGGGCTATTTCTAATTTTAAATTAGTGCGATCTTTATACTTTATGAAATACTGCACTCAGGTTAAAATGCGGCTAACAACAATAAAAAAGACGCCAATATGCACGAATTTCATCAATTAAGCGCAACAAGCTTACAGGGTCAACCGATCAACTTTAATGATTTTGAAGGGAAGGTTGTGCTTATTGTTAATACCGCAAGTAAATGTGGATTTACCTACCAATACGAGTCGCTGCAAGCTTTGCACAATAAGTATGCCAGCCAAGGTTTAGTTATTCTGGGATTTCCGTGCAATCAATTTGGTCAACAAGAACCCGGAGACGCAACACAAATAGAGCAAGGGTGCTTAATTAATTTTGGTGTGAGCTTTTTAATGGCGGCCAAAGTAGATGTAAACGGTGAGCATGCACATCCTGTATTTCGTTATTTAAAATCGGCTTTACCTGGTTTTTTAACACGTAAAATAAAGTGGAATTTTACTAAATTTTTAATTGCCGCAGATGGTACACAAATTAAACGTTATGCACCTTTTACTAAACCCGAAAAGCTAGAACTTACAATTCAAAAAGCATTAGCACAGGCTAAAAGTACGCTTTGAAAAGTAATAAAGAGGCGCAAGGCCTCTTTATTGCCAATACTATTGAAACTTAAACATACGCATAACTGCACATTTAAACTCTCAATATTAATTGGTATTTTATTTATACTAGTGAAATTTAATCGGTGTAATCGCTTAAATCGTCTTCGCCTAGATTTTTACGCAAGCGTTTTTGCTCAAGGTAGTCTTCCAACTTCTTTTTAACCTTTTGCTTGTTCTTATCGTGTTGATTACGTCCGAGCATTTCGTACTCGTCTTCAACAAAATCGTCATCTAGCGCATCGTAACTAAATGTCTTACCCACAACCCACTCCATAAAGTGTTTGAGACCAACCAAGGATTTTATTATCGCAATAGCCGGTAAAATTAAAAATGTTTAATGCCAAAGTGCTCTGCAAATTAACATCAAAATAAAGCCACGCGACTACTGTAAATAGTCTTCATGTCAGTAATGTGAATAAATAGCGCTAAATTTGAATTGAGGAAAGTGAGAGTTTTTTATCGTATCGATAAATAAAATTTATTAATTTTTATTAGTTAGCCAATTTGACTAAAAAATAGCTATTTATTAATTATTTTGACTTGCTAAAAAATAAAGAAAAACACTTAATCAATTGTTTTTTATGAAAAAATAAAACTGGCATCAAACTTGTTATTAATTAATCGTCATCAACAAAAAGTAGAGAACAAACATGAAAAAATTACTATTAGTTAGCGCATTAATTTGTACGCCAGCCGCTATGGCTCATAACGACAACGATTCTGCAATTTCATTTAGTAACGATGAATGTAACGTCGAATTTAAAAACGATGTACGTATTAAACCAAACGAATTAGAAATTTTTACTGCCAATAATAAAACTATGCAATTTAATGCCCATGGTGACTTAACCGTAAATGGCGAGCTTGTAGCGCTTAATAGCTCACAACGCGAAGCACTGAATAAGTACTCTGACAGCTTACGCACTCAATTACCTGAAGTAGCTAATATAGCGTTAGAGGGTGTTAAAATTGCCGGTGTAGCATTAGAAGAAGTAGGCAATGCATTTAATATTGACGGTCTTGATAATATGTCTGAGCTTATGGACGACATTAAAATTGAGGTAGAAAATACATTTTACCAGCAAGGTACATTTGTAATGGGCCAACAAAGTTTTAATCAATTTGGCGAAAACTTTGAACAACAATTTGAGCAGCAGATAGAAACAGCGGTTGAATCAGCAGTAATGCAATCAATGGGCAGTATTTTAGTGGCTTTAGGTTCTGAGTTACTTGGTTCAGGCGGCGATATGGATGCCTTTGAACAACGCATGGAAAATATGGGTGCACAAATAGAAGAAAAAGTAGAGCTACATGCAAGCGCACTTGAAGAGAGAGCTAACTCTTTATGTGAAAACTTTGCTGATATTGCAAAACAAGAAGAGCAATTAGTAATGCAAGTGCCAGAGCTTAAAGGTTACCAATTATTTAGCTTTAAACTCAATTAGTACAGCAAACGTTATTTAACATCCCTTTGGCAGCACTTAAGTTTACTTAAATGCTGCTTTTTTGTGTTTCCCAAACTTACTTTTTAGCTAATAAAGTGAGCTTACCCAGAGTAATAATTGCTTGCTCTATCTGCTCGCTCCACGGCACACCATAACTTAACCTTACGCAGCTTTTATACTTATTAGAGGCTGAAAAAATAAGCCCAGGGGTAATACTAATACCAACCTCAAGAGCAAGTAAAAATAATTTTTGACTATCGTATTCGCCTCCTAAATCTAGCCACATTACACAGCCTCCTTTTGGATCGCTTATACGTGTATTTTTTGGCATAGTTTGTTGCAAACACCATCGCATACGCTCTTTGTTATCGCGCAGGCGCTGCCTGAGTACCTTTAAGTTACGGTCGTACTCGCCGCTGGCAATAAATTCTGATAACGCCCATTGGTTTATTAACGAAGCGGAGCAACTTAGTGCTCGTTTATATCGCCGCGCTTGTGTTGCAAATTTACCGGCAACGACCCAACCCACACGATAGCTAGGCGCTGCGGTTTTAGAAAAAGATGAGCAACTGATCACTAATCCTTTTTTAGAGTACGCTAAAGCAGGTGTGCCTCGTTTTGCCGTAAAATATAAATCGCCGTATACGTCATCTTCAATAAGCACTACGTCGTGGCTTTCGAGTAACTCCACCAGCTGCTGCCTATTTGTATCTGGCATAAAGCTGCCTACAGGGTTGCTAATTGCTGTCGAGAATAAACACGCTTTTATGTCATGCTCATTCAAAGCGCGATCCAAATCGCTTAACCAAATGCCATTATCTGGGCACAGTGGTATTTCGAGCGCTTTAAGCCCTAAGCTTTCTATTAGCTCTATAATCCCGTGATAACAAGGTGTCTCAATAGCCACTACATCGCCAGGCTTTGTCACGCACTTAAGCGCAATAGCCATGGCCTCTTGCGCACCATTGGTGATAACAAGCTCGTCCATATCAATGCCAATACCAAAATCTAAATAGCGATGCACTAATTGCTTTTTCAGCGGTACAAACCCATCTGTTGGGCCATAGTTTATGGCTTTACTGCCCGCAATTGTCATTACGCGGCGCATGTTTCTGGCGAGTGCTTTATCGGTAGGTGCTGCGGCAATTGGGTTAGCGATACCAAAAGGGACTACGTTCGCTTGATGAATCGCGCTGTACACCTGCTCTATTAAGGCTTGTTTATTTACCACAACAGGTTCGCGACTTAATTTAACTCGCTTAGGTAAATTATGCGCCATGCTAACGACTTTTAAAAAATATCCTGATTTTTCACGCGCCTCTACTAACCCTTGATCTTCAAGTGACTGGTAAGCCTGTTTTACAGTGGAGATACTTATGCTTAAGTTATCTGCCATTTTACGCAGTGATGGAAGTTTTTCGCCGGGGAGTAAAACTTGTTGAGCGCTCATATCTCTAATCAACTGAATAACTTGCTGATATAAAAACTCATGCCCTTGGCTATTTTTTTGTCTTATCATCACACACCAAATCTGTATAGGTTACATTTTTACTTTTCTGTATATGGTAAGTATACAGATAGGTCTTAAAATAGCCATTCAACCGGGCTTTGGAGACTAACCATGAAAAGTGCAGCGCTATACATTACAACCGTTTTAATTTGGGGCTCAACTTGGTTAGCCATAGAGTTTCAGTTAGGTGATATTGCGGTAGAGTTATCGTTATTTTATCGCTTTGCTATTGCAGCGCTTTTAATGTGGTTATATGTAGCGTACAAAAAACCCGACATGCGATTTAAGTTACTGGATCATGGCTTTTTTGTTTTATTAGCCATTTGTAATTTTGGATTAAATTATTTAATGCTTTACTGGGCACAAAATCACCTTACCTCAGCCATGACCTCTATTGCCTTTTCAATGCTGCTGGTTATGAACATAGTCAATACTCGGTTATTTTTTGGTAAGCCAATCTCAAAACGAATTTA
Source organism: Pseudoalteromonas sp. SWXJ133 (assembly GCF_015864365.1). Lineage (NCBI taxonomy): Bacteria > Pseudomonadati > Pseudomonadota > Gammaproteobacteria > Alteromonadales > Pseudoalteromonadaceae > Pseudoalteromonas > Pseudoalteromonas sp. SWXJ133. The sequence continues at coordinate 22,107 of NZ_JADYXJ010000024.1, read as the reverse complement.
TACAGGTGCTGTACTCGCTGTATTAGGTATTACGTGTCTGTTTTGGCCACAGTTACAGCAGTTCGACTTGAGTAATGGTGCATTGGTCGGGTTACTACTTGCCCTTGGTGGCACCTTTGTGGCTTCATTAGGAAATATGGTAAGCGTTCGTAATTCTCGTAAACAAATTGGTGTATTGCAAGGCAATGCATGGGGCATGTTATACAGCGCTATAGGCTTGGCTTTATATGTATTAATGAACGATGTGCAATTTAGTTTAAACGCTCCACCAAGTTACTGGCTATCACTACTTTATCTATCAATATTTGGCACTGTAATCGCTTTTGGTTGCTACTTTGCTCTACTTAGAAATATAGGCCCTGAAAAAGCCAGCTACGTTATTGTTTTATTCCCACTAGTGGCAGTAACACTGAGTAGCTTTTTTGAAGGCTTTGAATGGCACGCAAATACCTTTGCAGGATTTAGCCTAGTGCTATTAGGTAACGCCATTGTGCTTACCCCAACAAAACGAATTAACGCCTTTTTAGCTAATAGAGCAATGGCTAAAAGTGGCTCCGTCCCCAGTTAGACGCGTTATTAACGCAACTAACGTAAAAGCGCCTACCCTACTGTAGGCGCTTTTTTATTGGCATATGAAAAAGTAAAGCCTGCCCATGTACACTAATAACGGCAGGAGTTTTACCTACCAGTTCACCATCTGCTTCAATCAATAACCCTTCAGTTTTTATGGAAGCTGTATTTAAGCGACTGTAGTTAAGGTTTTTTATATGCTGATGGCGCTTAAAAAACAACTTCATAAAGCTTATTACGTTATAAAAAAGCCCACCCGATCGCATTTGATAACACTCAAGCAGCCCATCAGTTAAATCTGCTTTTGGCGCTATTTCTAGACCACCACCAAAGTACTTATGATTAGCAAATACGGTAATTAAATTTTTATACTGCCTAACATCGTTATTAAACGTACCTTGTAACTGCTGAGCTTGATAATAAAATAGCTCCTTAATGCTCATCCAACTGTAATCAAAAGATGAAAAACTAGCTTTAGCATTAATCGCTTTAACTACATGAGCATCAAACCCCACCCCTGCAATATTAATAAAATAGCGGCTATTAATTTTTCCTACATCAATTGCTGTCGGTGTATTAAATAGTGCCTTTCGCCAATCATCTTCTTTGCAACTAAACCCTCTCGAGAAATCGTTACCTGTACCGCAAGGCAATAATGCTAACGTACAGCTACTCCCTATTAACGCATTAACCGCCAAGCTCAATGTACCGTCTCCGCCAAGTACAACTACTTTGGTAAATTTACTCAGTAGCAACCTTATTTGAGCGCAGTCATCGTTAAAGTTTCCCGTTGTAGTAAACATACAATAAGAAAAACTGCGTTTTTTACAAATGCTTTTAAGCCATATTAGTGATTTTTCACTCTGTTTTTTTGTACTTGGTTTAATAATTATTAGTAGTGACAAGCTTTTGTTTCCAACAATGTATTTAAGAACGAATAAAAAAGAGTTTAATTGAGTTTTTTTAATCTGAATAACTAGTCAAAAAGTTTGTTTAAAATGCATATAAATAAATAAAAAAACACAGAAACACCAGTATTGGCGAGAGTAAAGCCGATTTTATTTTAACTATTTATGCAAAAACCATAATAAAAAACACTGAACCGCACGTTAATAAAATCAATAAGGATTAGTTTAACTAATCCGTCAGGCTCAATTTTTATCGTTGTCTTTTTAATCAAACAACGTGCAAAATGCACGCGATTTCAACATATACAACCCGGAGCAAAATAATGAAACCAATTAACACATTAAATCAAACAGCAGCAGCTCAAGTAGCAGTTAAACCAACTAACCGTAAAGCAAGAATGTTAGCTAGACTTAACACTATTGGTAAAAGACTAGCACTTAGCGGCGCAGCTCAATATAAATAATCACCCAACCATGATTATTTTTCGGTGCAGCGAACACTCAACCACTAAATGAAGTCACTTATTTAGCTCCCCCTTGTTTGCTGCAACCTATTTATTTTATTAAAAATTGCCTTAATTTCCCCTTATTTACAAAAAAAACCTCATTTACGTACATTTTTTAGGCAAACAGTCATTTTGCTATTTACACAGCGGTATCACCTAAGTATTATTCTGCGTCACGGAGAGATGGCAGAGTGGTCGAATGCACCGGTCTTGAAAACCGGCATGGGTTTATAGCCCATCTAGGGTTCAAATCCCTATCTCTCCACCATATTTTAATTGGTGGCTTTTTTTTACTTCCATCAATACAAACGGTTATGCGTTGGAGAGGTGTCCGAGTGGCCGAAGGAGCTCCCCTGCTAAGGGAGTATAGAGTTTGTAGCTCTATCGAGGGTTCGAATCCCTCCCTCTCCACCATACTTAATTTAAACCACTTGATTGTGGTTTTTTGTGCCTAAAATTTAACACCGATACTAAATTGGGAGGGTGAGAACCCTCGACAGGGTTCGACAAAATGTCTGGAACATTTTGGGCCGCTGCAAGCGTCGCGCAGCGATTGATTACATGGATGTAAGCAAGTCTATCCCTCCCTCTCCACCATACTTAATTTAAACCACTTGATTGTGGTTTTTTTTGTGCCTAAAATTTAACACCAGTACAAAATTGGGAGGGTGAGAACCCTCGACAGGGTTCGACAAAATGTCTGGAACATTTTAGGCCGCTGCAAGCGTCGCGTAGCGATTGATTATATGGATGTAAGCAAATCTATCCCTCCCTCTGGACCATACTTAATTTAAACCACTTAATTGTGGTTTTTTTGTGCCTAAAAATTATAAAAACTAAACAAATTGTGCCTAGTAATAACTTAGGGCATTATTAACACAACTTTAGCCACTTTAGGTTTAGCTATGATCCGGTTCATATTGCTATCAGTTTGCGCGGCAGCACCATTTTTTACCTTGGCACAAAGTACAACAGTGTATAAGTGTGTAATTAAGGGCGTTCCTACCTTTAGCCAAACGCCTTGCGCTAAAGATGCACAAGTTATTACTCTTAAAGATATAAACGTAATTGAAGCATACAAAAGCTCTACACCCGGTAAAGGTATTACCGACACCTCTGTGGATGACTACTTAGAAGTTCAACAAATAGAACGTGAAATAAAGCGCCTTGAGCTATCTATTGCACAAAGCCAAAAAGAATACGCAGCTAAAAAACAGCAAATAGATTACATGACTCAAGATAAAGCCAATCGTTTAGGCGCTTCGTCTATTGCTGATGCTATCGCAACTAAAACAAATTCGTTAAAGCAAGCTTACGACGCATCAATTAATCAAACGCAGCAAAAAATAGAGTCATTAAAACAAAGAAAGCAGCAGCTTAGCCAAAACCCTTAAGCGCTCGTTTTACTATAGAAATAAACTGCGCAACGTCTTCTTGAGTATTATAAATATGTGGCGATACTCGTATCCCAAATTTACGGGCATCTACACTGACTTTCGCTTTATTAAGCGCTGTAAGTACATGGTCTTGCTGCTTGTTAAAAAACAAAATAACTGTCCCGCTGCATTTATCACTACTCATAGGTGATGCAACATATTTGCCTAGTTGCTCATGAATAAGCGTAAGCATAGCTAAGTTATGCACCCTTACCTTGTGAGCAGTTAGCTCTGCAAAGTAAGCAATGCTATTTGCGGCAATAATATAAGGTGCTACAGAGGGAGTGCCCCCCCAAAATTTGAGCGCACTGGCGTTATATTCAAAGTGGTTTATATTGAACTCAAATGGATTTTGATGCGAAAACCAACCCACATCTTTAGGCTCACAATACTCTATTTGGTTTTTGTTAACCCATAAATAAGCTGCACCTGGGCCACCACATAACCATTTAACGCTCGAGCCAATCATAAAGTCAGCATCGAGTACGCTTAAATCAAGCGGTATCACACCCGCTGATTGAGCAACATCAATTATTGACAAGCTATTGGTTAATTTACTTATAGCTACAATATCGTATACAGGCGCCTGTACACCTGTATTTGAATACACATGGCTTATAAAAACTAAATCGATATCACAAGTTATATAACGCTGCCAAACACTAATATCAGTTAGGTTTTCGTGCTCTGGTATAAACATAATTTGTGCGCACTCTGGCAATGCTTTTTGCATTGCAAAACCCATGCTCGGAAAATCACTTTGCGCCATTAGCACTTTGCAATTTTTTTGCTGTAACCGAGGGTGCGACATAAGCAACTTTGTTAAGCCACTTGATAAATTAACTTGAGGGCAAAACTGCGAACTAGGCGCATTAAATAACTTACCAAGTGCGGTAGTAAATTGCTCAACTGCGGGCAGCCATTGCTGCCAAGGTTCTTGATTTGAGCTCTCCCACGGTAAAAAATAGCGCTCTGCTAAATATTGCTGCGTATTTTTAAGAGGACGCCCTACCGAGTGGTTTAGTAAATAACAGCCATCGGCCATACAAAAATCATTTTTAAGCATGCTATTTAACCCATTCTTTAAGTGTATTTAGATCATCAAAACGTGTTTTTATATCGTCGCGTTTTGCGCTGGCTCGCCTATCTCTTAATTTTTCGAGCGAATCAAGCAACACATGAAGCGGCGGACCACTTGCTGTTACCTTGCTCATATGCTGCTGTTGCATATTTTTTGAAGGCTGAGCAATAAACTTTTCAACCAGTTGATTATGATGACCGACTGCGGTGTCACCATGTAATTTACACACTTGGATAAATAACGTTGCGTGGCTTTTAAACCAATCTGTATTTTTATGTTGCTCTGCTTGTAAAAAGTCATCCATAAAGCTTTGCATACGCATGGCTTCTCGCAGGGTTTGTTGATCCTCTGGCATCATATATAAAAACTTATCCACCAGCATTTGCGAGTAACTAGGCTCGTTTGCACTACACAGCCCTAACAGCATATCAATCACGTTAATACCTGCAAAGTCACCAGCATTTGCGCCTCTGTAAACCTCTTTACCTACACGGTACGGTTTATAATAAGGGCGAACACAGTTAAAAAAGCGATCTGTATCGAGCTCAGAATAAAGTGCATTGTTTGCCTCAATTACATTTATAAGTGCCTGTTTAGCTACTTTTAATAACTCACCACATAAAGGATGCGAAATCCCCAGTGGTAATATTTTTAATAATGCATCACTTGCCCGTTTGTAGGCCAAAATGCCTTGAGTGTTATAATCAAGAAATAGCTTTTCGTCGGGTAAATTAGTAAATCGTTTATAAATACCGTTAAGTGCTTTGTTATGAGTAGTTAAGTGGGCGGTAGCAAAACGAGGAGTTACGCCAATCGATGCGCCTATATGCATAGCAAGCGCTGAAGCATCTATTAGTGGGGAGCTGGTTTCTCTGCTTGGTTCGGTAATTTCATGGCGCCTACACGCTGCCATAAATAATCCTACGTTACCGAGTAAGTCAAAAGCACTATCAAAGCCTTGATCTGTGTTTCCCTCGGCTAATAAATTGCTAATTAATACGTTGCCTTCTTTTTCTAATTGTTGCTTTAAGGCCTCGCCTACCCCTTCTACATTGGCTTTATCGGTTTGCTGCCAATAAAGCTGCTCTAATTCACTATTTAAAGTGACAAACTCTGTTCGTATCCAGTGATCGAAAATAGCGGTATGTGTGTTCATTGGTGTGCTCTATTATTTTTATAGTTAAATGCTAACAGAGTTCAATGAGGGTAAAACGCCAAAAAAATTAGTAAAAACTGCAATACTTAGCAATAATCACTACAAATATAAAAATAATTAATAAAAGCCGACAACTATGTTAGATAAAAAAGATCAGCAATTACTCATTGCACTGCAAAGCCAAGCTCGTATGTCGGTTTCAGACTTGGCCAGCAGTATTAACCTATCGGATACACCTTGCCTAAGGCGTATAAAAAAGTTAGAGCAAGAAAACATTATTACCGGCTACCACGCCGCCATAAATCCTAAAGCACTTAACCTTAATGTGTTGGTATATGCGTTTGTGCGATTAAGCCAAAACTCGGTAAGTGCTGCAGAGCAATTTGAGCAACATGTAGAAAAATTACCACATGTATTAGAGTGTTGTGTAATATCAGGAAGCTATGATTATTTATTAAAAATCATTGCACATGATCTTGAGAGCTACGAAACGTTTGTAAAACATCAACTAGGTAGTTTAAGTTGTATTGCAAATATAGAATCAACAGTCGTGTTAAAGCAGTCATTTAGCAAAAAACAGTTACCATTATAAAAATAACCAAAATAACTTACTGTTAGCTATACTGATATTTCAAAACGATAATAATAATTGCTTGGACCTTATGTGAAAAATTTTAACTCTAAAAATCATTCCATTATTTTTTACATTATGTTTGCTTTAGCATATTTTTTAGTCGGCATAGCACTCACTAAACTTGCTTTTAACTCGCAAATAATTCCAATTTGGTTACCTGCCGGCATAGCTCTAGTCGGTTGTTATATTTGGTGGTGGCGCTTTATCCCGCCTTTATTTGTAGCTGCAATTGCGTTTAACCTAAATATTTTTGACAGTTCAGCTCATGAGCTAGTCCTGGTCGGCAACTCATTCAACGAGGCAATGTATATCGCCTTTGGTGTTGTTATACAGGCAATGGTCGGCGCAGCTCTTTTAAAGTATTGGCTTGGTCACCCGCTGCGCTTTAAAAAGCGCAAGAATATAATTTACTTTATTTTAGTCATAGCCATATTGGTCAGCTTAATTTCAGCTAACTTTGGCGTATTCGCACTGAGTCAATTTAACTCAATTTACAGTATTGATAATCATTGGAATAATGTTATTTACTGGTGGCTTGGCGATACATTAGGGGTATTAATTGCGACTCCGTTTTTACTTTCTTTATTACCACAAAAGTCTAATCAACATACTATATCGGCATTTCCGACAATTGCAGTATGCTCAGTTTTATTTTTATCAGTCGCGGTAACAACACAATTATACGATCAGGAAAATCGTATAAGCACTATTAAAATTGCCGAACGTGAAGTCCACGTTATAGAAAACAGCCTTTATAGATATACAAATCGCAGTATTATTGCAGTGCAGAGCTTAGCAAGTCAGGTTCAATCATCTCCCATGCTGAGCCAGCAAGATTTTTATTCTTATGCTAGTCAGTTACTAACTCAATACGAGTTTATTAACGCTTTATCGTGGAATGCAAAAATACCTCAAGATCAATGCGAAGTCTTTGCTCAAGAAATATCAAACATTTACCATTTAGATATTGATATAGTTGGCGAACCTCTTGAAATTAACGATCCCCTTGTTATAGTAAAATACATAGCTCCTTTTAATGGTAATCAAAAAGCGATTGGCTTTAATGTATTTTCAAACCCTGATCGAAAAAACTCTCTGCTTAACCCCGCTATAAAGTACATGCCAGTCGGAACTAAAATAATTCAGTTGGTGCAAACCAAACAACCTAAACCAGCCTATTTATTATTTGCCCCTGTGTACTCTCAATATAACGATGAAAAAACAATTAAAGGCTATGCCACTGGTATATTTTTAGTGCGTAGTATTATTGAGCAGGCCATTTCTAAAGAACAGTCTGATATGTTTTCGATTGGTATATACGAAGATACAAACACACCGCCGTTTTATAGTAATTACTCTCAAGATGTTCAGCAAGCCAAAGGTAGCCGTTTAATGTCGTTTGACGTGGACTTTGCAGGGCAAAAATGGATTGTAAAACTAGCCCTTAAAGAAAGCTTTTTAACACAACATAATAGCCAACTAACTCTATTATTGCTCATACTCCAAGTTGCCGTATGTTCTTTAATTTTAATGGTTTTACTGCTGTTTAATCAGCAACAAATTGCACTTACACGTCAAGTTGCTGAGCGTACACACTCACTCGCACAAGCAAAGCAGCAGTCTGATTTAGCTAATCAGGCTAAAAGCCAATTTTTAGCGAATATGAGCCACGAAATACGTACACCATTAAACGCCGTTATTGGTTTTTCTTCACTTGCTCGAGAAACAGACAGTGCAAGTACACTCATTGGCTATTTAGATAAAATAAACTCATCATCTAAAAGTTTATTAAACTTAATTAATGACATTCTTGATATATCAAAAATAGAATCCCAAAAGTTAGTTATTGAATCTATTGCATTCGACCTAGGTGCCTTAATAACACGCATAGACAATATGTTTGAACAAAGCGCACTTAACAAAGGTATTAACTGGCAAGTTAACTCAAAGCTACCTTTAAATACCTGGTTTATTGGTGATCCTATGCGAATTGAGCAGGTATTACTTAATTTATGTAGTAACGCGATTAAATTTACAAGCCAAGGCAGCGTTACTTTAAACATAGAAACAGAGTTTACTGCCGCCAATAAAGTACAGCTTGTTATAAACGTTAGTGATACCGGAATAGGTATAAAACCAAGCCAGCATAAAAAATTATTTAACGCATTTACCCAAGCTGATAGCTCTACCTCAAGGCAGTTTGGCGGTACAGGGCTTGGCTTAACAATAGCAAAAGAGCTAAGCCAATTAATGGGGGGAGAAATAGCCCTTAAAAGTGAAATAGATAAAGGCTCTACTTTTACATTTTCAATGCGATTAGAAACAACAGAACCTAAAAAAGAACATGTTATTACATTTGATAATACTAATATTACTTCGCTAGACATTTTGGTCGCAGAGGATAACCCAGTAAATCAAATGGTTATTAAAGCGATGCTTGGCTCGTTAGGGATTGTGCCGTATATGATAGAAAACGGTGAGTTGGCGGTCGATATAGTGAAAAAACAACATTTTGATTTAGTCCTTATGGATTGCCAAATGCCTATAATGGATGGCTATAGAGCAACTGCACTGATTCGGCAGTTTAAAACCAAACAAGAACTCCCGATTATTGCTTTAACTGCCGACGTAATGCCAGAGGATAAAGCACATGCACAAGCAGTTGGATTTAATCAACATCTTGCAAAACCGCTTGAACTCATTAAGCTAACCGAGTGTCTTGTCCAATATGCAGAAGTTAATGAACAATAGTGGTTTAATTTTAAGAATAGTTTTAAGAGTATTTTTAAGAGTAGCTTTTGGTTTTGTTTTAAGTGTTTTTTCTCATACAGCTGTCGCTCAAAACTGTATATCGCAGGCGAGCAACTTTAAATTTATAACAAAAAGTAAGCAACAAGGCTTATTACGCTTTGAAAATGAGCACAACCACCAGCGCTTTAATTACCACGCCCTTTTGCCATTTAACGATTACTTAGATTTTGCATATAAACATATAAATAAAGCCAATCCACGTGCAAATATGCCATGCCCTGTTATTACACAAACCTATCAGCAATTAGTAACACAAGGTACGCGAAAACCTGACCCTACTATTGCAGATATTATTGCTCCTTTTGAGCTCACGCATCCAAACAGTAATAAAGTTGCACTACTAATCCACGGGCTAACTGATTCACCCTTTACGTATCACGATTTAGCACAAGTGTATTATCAGCAAGGCTATACTGTGCGTACTATTTTATTACCAGGACATGGAAGCGCCGCAAGTGCGTTACTCAATGTAGACGTTAGCCAATGGCAACAAGCAATAAAATACGGTATTGAACGCTCCGTACAAGACTTTGATGAGGTGATACTCGCAGGTTACTCTACCGGTGCAGCGTTACTTATTGATTACGCAACCAAACACACTGTATCCCCTAAAATTAAAGCGCTTATGCTTTATTCGCCAGGCTCCGAGCCACATAATAAGTACGGCTGGATAGCAAAGTGGATTGATGCCATACCCTTTGTTAATTGGATTGATAAAGACGCCGATGTAGACTTTGCTAAGTATGAATCATTTTCTTTAAATGCAGCTGCCGCTTCATACGATGCAATGTCACTTGCAAGCGTAAGTAGTTTAAACAAACGCCCTGCACTTAAATTGCCTATTTTTAGTGTACTTTCCGACATTGATACCACGATAGATACGCGTGCCACGCTAAAATTATTAAGTGCATTACACCAAGGTAATTCAACCGAATATAAACCGCTCGATACTTTAGTACTTTATGGAAGCACTGATATTTTACCGCCAGACTTTGCTAGTGACTACACAGTAAATAATCCGCAATGCACAACACCTCAATGTAAAAAGGTTCATGGTATATCGCATATTGCTGTTGTTAACTCACCGCAAAATCCACATTATGGAATTAACGCAACTTATCGCAATTGTGGCAGCTTTATTAACGACGAGTCCCTATATAAAACATGTAAAACAACTAAAAACCCACAACTAGGAGAGCATACAAGCGCCAACTTAAAACACTATCCGGCTTTACAGCGCTTAACTTATAATCCTCATTTTACCGAGCTTAAAATGCAAATTAGTACGTTTATTAAAAACGTAGAACAGCTTAGAACAACTACAAGGTAAGTAGTCATGGGAACGTTTTCGCACCAATGGTTTAGCAGTATTAATGAGATTGATCAGGCGCAGTGGCAACGTTTATTTGGTGATGAACCATTTACTCAACATGCTTTTTTATATGCCCTTGAACAAAGCCAATGCGTAACACAAAAAAGCGGTTGGCAGCCCCATCACCTCGCTATTTTTGAAAATGATACGCTCGTTGCACTTGCACCCGGGTATTTAAAAAGTCATTCATACGGCGAGTATGTATTTGACTGGGCATGGGCTGAGGCATACGAAAAACACGGTTTAGAATATTATCCCAAGTGGCTATCTGGCATTCCCTTTAGCCCTATTGAAGGCAAGCGTATTGCTATCGAGCACGCTAACCCAAATACGGTATATCAGTACATTACAGAGCAACTTAGCTTACACAGTGCTCAGCAAGGATGGTCGGGATGGCATGTTAACTTTTGCGATCAAGCTCAAGCAACATCATTAACTGAGCAACACGCCATGCTAAGAGTGGGTGTGCAGTTTCAGTGGTTTAATAAAGGTTTTGAAACCTTTGACGACTTTTTGCAAATACTTAGCTCACGCAAACGTAAATCCCTTAAAAAAGAGCGAGCTAAAATAGCGCAACAGAACATTGATATTGAATGGCTGCAAGGAACGCAAATTACGCCCGAGATAATGCAATTGTTTTGTGAGTTTTATCAGCGCACCTACTTAAAGCGCTCTGGTCATTTGGGCTATTTAAATATGGAGTTTTTTACGCTTTTACATGCCTTAATGGCTAACAGTCTCGTTATTATGCTGGCCAAAAAAGACGATAACGTGATTGCTGCAACACTTAGTTTAGTAGGTAAAAATACGCTTTATGGGCGCTACTGGGGAGCAAGTGAGGAAGTAGATTCGCTGCACTTTGAATTGTGTTATTACCAAGGTATTGAGTTTGCAATAAAGCATAAACTCAACTGTTTTCATTCTGGTGCACAAGGTGAGCACAAAATAGCACGCGGATTTGAACCCGTGCTTACCTACTCTGCTCACCATATTGTTGATGGCGACTTCAGTAATGCAATAAGCGACTACTTAAAGCGTGAACGCGGCCATATTGATATATATAAAGAGCAATGTAGCTCATTACTGCCGTTTAAAAACGAGTAACTGATTATTTGCAGGCATGGCTGTATCGCTAATAAGCGTAAGCCCTGCTTGCTTAGCTAGTTGTTCAACTGCTTCAAAATCTCTTATTCCACTTAACGGATCGCGCTCTTTTAAAAAGGCACTAAAGTCATCATTACTTGGGCTGGTAAATTCACCTTGGTATTTGAATGGCCCATAAATACACAACATACCGTCGCTATTTAAGTGGCGTTTAACACCGTCAAAAAAACGCTCAACTAATTGCCAACTTACAATATGAAATGTGTTTGCAGTATAAATAGCGTCAACCTTATCTACTGGCCACTCATTATTTAAATCAAGCTCAAGAGGTGCATGCAAATTAGTTAAATTAGCTTCGCGGTGCCATAAGTTAATCCCTTCGTGGTTTATAGCGCGATCACTTGTATGCCATTGTAAATGTGGTAATTGCTCTGCAAAAAAAACACTATGCTGGCCGGTTCCTGAGCCAACTTCGAGTACTGTTTTAGTATTTTTTAATACGTCCTTTAATTGCTCTAAAATAGGGGTTTTATTGTTTTCACAGGCTTGTGAAAATGGCTTTGTCATTACTGTGCACCAAAATTGTAGATTAATGCACAACAGTAAAGCAAATTTAGCTTATTTTGTCGTGATGAAAAAAAGATAATTTTTAAACACTATAACTATCATATGGTTGAGCTAATTTATTATGATTGGTACGTAATATGCTTTTATATAACTAACCCACTAAAGGGTTTAACTTATATTAAATTTCAAAGGATAAAATTATGCATATACCCCCTTATACCGCTGTAGACGCAGCTATTGCTATAACCGAAAAAACCACCGACGATCATAGTTACGCCGTTGATATGAGAGCAACAGTAATCGATTTACTTTCGCACCCTAAACATAATCAACAGGCGATGACCAAACATGAAACAGATCAGATATTTATTCTTGGCTACAATTAAAACTCAAATTAGTATCGCAAATAATTTTTATAATAACTGTTTACACTGAAACCGATTAAATGTAATGATAACTATTATCGTTAACTTAAGTCGGTTTTTTTATGTCTTCAAATTATGCCCAGCATCGTTACCATCAAGAACTCTCTTGCCATTGCTTAAGACCTGGTCTGCATGCACCCATGCTCGTTGCCGATTACATAGAAACCGCCCTTAACGTCGCCAAAAAATTTGAGCAACAACGTAATCCCTTGCTTCAAGAGTTTTATCTTAGACGCACACACCATGAAATTATGAACAAAATGTGCGACCCTCTTATACATAATGCTATTCGTAAACAATGTTTAGAGCAGTTATACAAACCTTTATTAGCACTAAAATGGTTTTATAAAGTGCATAACAATACTGCACAATTTTTAATACTTGAGCGTGAAGCTCGTATTCTTAGTCACGAATTCAACCCTTTTTAAGGAGCACACTTATGAGCAACTTTAGAACAGAATCAGACAGCATGGGCGAACTAAAAGTACCTACTGATGCGCTCTATCAGGCGCAAACACAGCGAGCGGTTAATAATTTTGCCATTAGTGGCTTACCTATGCCAAAGCAATTTATAACTGCACTGGCTTATATAAAACAAGCCGCTGCACAAAGTAACTGTGAGCTAGGCCATTTAAGCAAAGCTAAAGCCGATGCAATTGAGCAAGCTTGTCAAAGTATCATTGATGGCGAGCATGTTGAGCATTTCCCCGTTGATATTTTTCAAACTGGTTCAGGCACAAGCTCAAATATGAATGCCAACGAAGTTATTGCAACGCTTGCTAGCCGATTAGGCAGTGAAAGCATTCACCCTAATGATGATGTAAACATGGGGCAAAGTTCTAACGATGTAGTCCCTACTGCTATCGCACTCAGTAGCGCAATAAATGTAGTGTATGAATTACTTCCTTCGCTTGAAAACTTATCGCAAAGCCTGGAAAAGAAAAAAGCTGAAGTAGGCCATATAGTTAAAACGGGCCGTACGCATTTAATGGATGCAATGCCTGTAACGTTTGATCAAACACTAAGTGCATGGCAGTCACAAGTTAATCATGCCGCAGCAGGAATTAGACATAGCTTAGAGCGTGTATGCGAACTTGCACAAGGCGGTACAGCCGTTGGAACAGGAATAAATGCCGACCCTAAATTTGCAGCAAAATTTACAGAAAATCTGAGTGCCAATGTAGGTATTAGATTTACGCCCAGTAGTAACTTTTTTTATAATATAGGTTCACAAGACGCCATCGTCGCACTTTCTGGGCAATTAAAAGTACTCGCTGTCGCACAAATGAAAATAGCCAACGACCTACGCTGGATGAACTCAGGACCACTTGCAGGTTTAGGTGAAATAGAGCTTGAAGCGCTTCAACCAGGCTCATCCATTATGCCAGGTAAGGTAAACCCAGTAATACCAGAAGCCGCAGCCATGGTAAGCGCACAAGTTATTGGCAACGACGCCACTATTACCGTAGCAGGTCAAGCGGGTAATTTTGAGCTAAACGTTATGCTGCCAGTCATTGCGTATAATATTTTACAAAGCATAGAATTACTTGCCAATAGCGCGCAGGCATTGGGCGATAAAGCCATTGCCAGCTTTAAGGTAAATCAGCCTAATATAGATAAAGCGCTCGCTAAAAATCCAATTTTAGTGACGGCACTTAACCCGGTGATAGGTTATGAAAAAGCAGCAAAAATAGCAAAGCAGGCTTATAAAGAAGCCCGCCCTATTATTGATGTAGCCGAACAAGAAACTGATTTACCACGCAGTGAACTCGAAAAACTACTTAACCCCACCAAACTAACGCAGGGTGGACTTTAACAAAACGGTATTTTTCACGGCTTTAATTACTTGATAATATAGTTTTTATTGCCGTAAAAAATGCACCGTGTATGATAGTGATGAATATTTCATCACTATCAAGGTTTGTTATGCGTACCCCATTGTTAGCCATACTTTTACCACTGTGTTTAACTGCATGCTTAGATAAAGCACCCACTGAAACGCAGCAAGTAACAATCACCTCAGAAGCTGAAGCACCAAAGCAAGAGCTACAAAAGCTAAAAGAAAACACTCAATTACAGGAAAATACTAAAAAGAACGTAGTTGCTGAAAAAATACCAAAAGCTGATTTAAAAAACGTTTCAATAGACGATATAAAAACAGCTAAAACCGAATTAAATACGCTAATTACAGATAAGCAATGTGATACCAGCACCCAATGCAGAATAAGTGCAGTAGGCAGTCGCGCATGTGGTGGGCCAAGCAGCTTTGTTGTGTACTCAACAAACGCAGCATCTGAGGAACAAGTAGCTGTCCTTAGCGACAAAATTACTAAGCTTGAAAGTAGTTATAATTCACAAAAAGGGATGATGAGCATTTGTCAGCATTTAACAACGCCAAGCACACAGTGTGTTGAAAATAAATGTGTTAAACTTGAAGGCTCAGCGGTAAGTGCATTTTAAGGATAACGTTATGAGTTGTTTACCATCGGCAATTAAACTATCAATTTTAAGCATTGCTAGCAGCATTTTATTACTAAGTGGTTGTGCTAGTACTGTGACGTCAAATGAGCAAAGTAAAAACTTATCTGACTTAAACTATGATCTGAATAACATGGTGAGTAATAACAGCTGCACTGCAAGCTTTCAGTGCAAAGTACTTGAAGTGGGCGCCCGCGCATGCGGCGGACCGAGTAAATATGCTGTTTATTCAACGCTAAACACATCTCAAGAAGAAGCAGAACAGCTTGCTCAACAAATAACAAAACAAGAAAACATACAAAATAAAGCACAAGGCTTAACTGATTGTTCTCCTGTACTTGAAGTGCAATCGCTGTGTATTAACCACCAATGCCAGTCGTTTGATATAAAATAAAAACGGCCGCGTATAAGCTAATTTCAGCGTTAACTTAAATACGGAATTAACGCTGAAATTACTACCACCAGTACCACGCAAATACCAGCTTTAATAATGTATTTCATGGGCATTGTTTTAAGCACCCAATATGCATAAATAAAACGTACAAAATAACTCGCCGCAGTACCAAACAACGCAAAAATAATTAAGTAAGCAATTAAAACAATATTCATAAAAACCTAATTAAATTATTTCACTTTTTTATTTTTAGTGTGAGCTATTAATAAATCAGCTACTTGTTGTTTTACGGCTCGCTTATCATCGCTTTGTACATCAAAGCGACTGGCTAGTTGCGCTATTTCATCATCATTTAAGTTAAACGATAAACGTTGACGCGTTTTTTTAGACTTTACGTCTAAGCCAAGTATTTTTCGGATCATATCTGACGGCGTTAGCTCTTGATCAATTGCCTGCTTTTTTATCAGCTTTTGAACTTCGCTGCTTAGATCGAATGCCATTTGTGTGGCACGTACAGCTTGTTCCTGACGTAACCACTTATCTTTAGCATCACTCACTTAGCATCTCCGGGAAACAAGTCTACAATGTCTGACATTGGACGAATGAGCGTTAGCGATACTTCGGTTTCGCCGCCATCCCAAATTTCGATATTTAAACCAAAGCCTTCATTATCTGACGCTAAGCAAATCATTTCACATGGCTCACCACCTTCTTGCTCATAACGAGGTAATGCTTGGTTGCGGTAGTCTTTATTATGGAAATAACACACATAAGGCGACTCGCTTTGTTGGTAGCTTTTAGCTAAAAACTGCATAAAGCGCTCTGGTGTATTTTGCACTGTAATGTGGGTTAACGACTCTTCATCAAAAATACGCGCAAACTCATCAAGGCTAAATATCTCTTCAACTTCGTTTCGCTGAATTTTAATAGAAAAGTTAGCCCACTCTTCGCCGTCATCTTGCTCAATTTGTAAAAATACAACTTGGCCGCTATTTGTCTCAAGTACAAATTCAGTATCACTACTGTGCTGATATTGGTAAGTCTGAATATCAGTAACACGTAACGTTTCACCCTTTAACCATGCAGGATAGGCAAATGAATCAATAACGCTAAACATGTCGCCTTTTTTAAGATCGCTCGGATGATTAAGTTGACGTTCTGGCTCTTTTTTAGATTTGAAAAAATTAAACATAGGAAGGCTGCCTTCTAAGCAAAAAAGGTAACTGAGAAAAACTCGGTTACCTTTTTAAAGTATAAACGTAATGGTTAGCTATTTTGCTTCGCTTTGATGCGAGCTAAAATATCAGCGCTTTTTGGACTTGTGTCGCCAATGCCTGCTTCAGCCATTTTTGCTTTTAAGTCATCGCCATTTACGTCTGACTCAAGTTGCTTTGCAGCACCAAGCTGGTCACTTCGATCTTGTTGGCGCTGTTTAATACGTTCAAGCGATTGACGAGCCGATGTCATAGACGAGCTGTTTGTATTAAGCGTGCTGTTAACAGCCATTGTTGCTTGCTGTACGCTTTCAGTGGTTTTAACCATTGTAAGCTGACGCTGATTCTCTTTAATCGATTTTTCAGCATCTTTAACTTGCTGCTTAAGCGCAACAATGTGATTGCTAAAGCCAGACAATACTTGCTCGTTTTCAGCTTTTTCAGCTTCAAAGTCACCAATTTTTTCTGCAATTTCTAATGCTAATGCTTCGTTGCCCTTTTCAAGAGCTTGGCCTGCATACGCTTCATGTTCAGCGATTGATGCATCTACAGCGCTAATTTTACGCTTAGTTTGCATTTCTTTGGCCATTACTTCAGTAAGGCTTTTTTTAGCACGGTGAAGTGCATTTTGCGCGTCTGCAATTTCTTGCTCAAAAATACGGATGCCATTTTTGTCTACAATTGCTTCGCCTGCTTCACGAGCGCCGCCACGTACTGCTGTAAATAATTTTTTTAAAATACTCATAATCTTAACTCCACTAACTAGCTATTAATCGTTTAAATACAAGGTCACGGCTTCTAGTGCATCGATAGCGTTATCGGCTAATGTCACTAGTTCGTGGGTAACGTCATCCAATGATGAATTTACCGACAGTGCACCAAAAATCGCGTATTTGTTATCGATTTTAGCAAATGCACTCAGTGGAATTGGCACGTTTAAACGTAGTAATGTTTCGTTTAACTCGTTGCGTAATTCACTTTTAACTTCATCTTCGTCAAACAAGTAGCTAATACATAATAACTGCTCTTGCGTTTGCGTAACAAAAATTGGAAGCTCATCATTTCCATCAACAATGACTTGTAAAACATCTTGCTCGCCTGGGTTGGCAATCAAGAAAGACTCAAAGTTAGCGCCTTCAGTTTCAAAAGAAGCTAATTTTATTGAAAGTTCATTTAATTCCATGTCTCTGCCTTTTGTCGTTTGACATATTATGTCTGAGTTAAGATTCTCATGGTCGACATATTATGTCAACCATGTTTTATTAGTTTTTATACAATTCGCTTTCTATTTGCCATGCAGTTCGGTAGTAATCATACAACTGACCAGACCCTAACCTATTGACCTCAATACTTTTAACTTGTTCAAAGTAGTGGTTAGGAAATACAAAACTTGCCAATAAATATTCTTTACTAATCCATCTTGATGGCACAGGCATAGCCGTCGCATCATTAATACGGCCACTGGCCGACTGCCCCATTTTAGTCGCTATAGTCCAGCCCCACTGCCCAAAAGAAGGTATGTTTTGCTGATACTGCTCAACATACTCAAACCCAGCAGCTTTAACTGTTTTAGCAATGCTTAAAAACGCTTTTTTAGCGTGATAAGGTGAGGTTGATTGAACCGCCATTGCGCCATCGGGTGCTAATAACTGCCGTACATGATTATAAAAGTAGTCACTGTACATTTTATTTAGATCAGGATGATTAGGGTCAGGTAAATCAATTAAAATAGTGTCGAACTGCTTAGATTGATCAAGCAGTTTTTCAACTTCTAAAAATGCATCACCCACAATTATGTTGGCTCGCGAATCATGCATCGATTTATTGTTTAGCTGTAGCAATCGCTTATTGATGTGCTCTGGCGGCGTAAAGTCACCGTCTTTATGACCAAATAAATTGAGTAGTTGCGCGTCTAAATCTATTAGCGTTACTTCACTTACAGGCCACTTTAAAACATCTCTAAGTGCAAGCCCGTCACCACCACCAATTATTAATACACGGTCGTGTCTGTTAGAGGCAAGCATTGCAGGGTAAACCAGCATTGAGTGATATATTTGCTCATCAATACTTGAGAACTGTAAACGCCCATTTAAATATAAATCGGTAATTGGCTGAGGTTGGTTTTTGCTTAATCTTTCGGTTAAAACTACGTGTTGGTATTTAGTTGCTTGCGAATAAATTACTTTATCTTTGTATAAAACATTACTTAGACTGTTCATCCAGCTACTGCCAAATACTAAAATAAAGCCAAATAATGCCAGTAATACTATATGGCAAACTAAAAGTGCCTTAGCAAAGCGCACATGGGTATGGTAGCGCCATAAAAACGCGAGCCCCGCAATGATATTAAATAACGCCGTCCACGCTGCAGCTTGCATTATAGGCATTGAGAGCATGATACTTACCCAAATGGCTGCACCAATACCAGCACCAATATAATCGGCACCATAAATAGTCCCTGCGTTGTTTTCTAAAAACCGACCATAAACATGCTGACGAATACGCGCTATAAGCGGTATTTCCATACCAATAAATAAGCCCAGTATTAAACCAAAAACATAAGGTAGAAAACGTGACCACTCTTGTAGCTTTTGAAATACGTAACCATTAAGTACAACATCAGGGGGTAAATTAAAAATGCTCGAAAATAAATGAGGAAGAGAATAACTAACTGCTATTACACCCGCTATCGCTAAAATGCAGCCCATGCCAACCAAAGCAATAATGCTTTCTAGCCAAGCAAAAGCGGTAAATGCATCTTTAAACCAACGCGCTAAAAAAGCGCCTAAGCCCATTGCTACAATCATAGTACCGATCATGGCGTAAATAGCGCTCTCTACCGAGCCAAGTACACGGCCCGCATAATGAGACAGTAAGTATTCATAAATAAGGCCGCACCCAGCAAGCACGGCCATAACAGTAATAAGTAGTATATCGTGCCCAAGTAAGCGAGACTTACTTGGGCTAGTTGTGGTTGATGACACTGATTATGCGCCTAGTAATGTTGCCATAGTGATACCTACAGCAAATGATACTGCTGCAGAAATAGTAGCTACACCTACATTTTTTTGACGATTAACTTCATCGGAAATATCGCAACCAGATAAAATTATTTTAATTGTCACTAAGTGCAAAATAATAAATGCAACAAGGCTCACTACTGCGCTAATAGCCCAGTATAGTAAACTCGCATTAATATTATCAGCCGCGTAAGGTGCAACACCCGTTGCTGCTGTAATAGCTAATGCACTACCGACTAAAAATCCAGCGTAACGAATACCCACAGCTAAGTTACCATCAACAATTGCTTGTTGTAGGCAGTCGCCACTTTTATTTGTACGCTTAAATAACTGCACTCGGTACTGGCTAACAAGTAGTAATACAACACTACCTATAATAAAGGCGGCAATTACAATTGGAAGACCATGCCAGCCGTCAGTAGCCACCCATAAAAGAGCTGAGCGAATAACGATAGCAACACTGACAACATGGCCAAAATCAATTATTGAAGCTGTAACGTTACCTTTAACGATTTCGTCGTGCAGGCTTACTTTACGAAGAGCTACTTTATCTTGAAAAAAGTGACCCAACTTAATAAGTACAATTGCTAATGCGCCATAAGCTAACATTTGTAGTGCTTCTTGTTGCAGTGTTGCAGCAAAAGCTCCGCTACTTACACCCGTTAATACAATCGCCAGTGCCACTAAGCCAGCGGCAAAGCTAATACCAAAAGCAAAGTTATCACGCTCTGTTATTTCATCATTTGCATGTAAGTTTGAAACCCAGCCTTTTATATATTTAAGGCTTACAAATAATAAAACAATAATTGCAAAATCAATCGCCAGCGCTTGCAGTGACCACATAGTTATTCCATTAAATTCATACATATTATTCTAACTCCAACTTTATTCTTTTACTTACCACGGCTCACGCCACGAGAGGTTCTGCTACCGCTATCACGCACCGATCCTGAGCTATTGCTATAACTGCTCGAACGAGAATAACTACTGCGGCTTTTTGCTGGCGTATAACTACTACGGCTTAAACCTGATGCACCTGTTTTTTTACTCGCATAAGGGCTTGTAAACTGCTTACCTTGGCGTTGGTATGTTTGGCGCGTGCGTGTTTCTAGCGCGCTTTGGGTTTTAATTTGTTTAGGGCTTGAATAACGCGAGCGGCCATAGTCATTGTAATAGCTATACTTTCGGCGCTTACTCCAGCTTCCGTATTCAACACGATCAAATACATCACCTAAAATACGGTACATTCCGTACCATTGCCAAAAGCTAATACCGTTACTATTTGATTGCCAGTTACCATAGTTAGGGTTACCTACCATTTGGTTACCAACACCCTCACCTTCAGCTTGCTTACTAATTGCGCCTACACGCGCTAAAGTGCCTTTGGACATATCAGCTAGCATATTAATAGGATCGGTTAACGCATCAGAAAATAGCGTAGGTTTAGATGCATCACGCAACAAATCAATGCTATGTAACGTATCTTCGTAAGGAGGAATTAAGTAAGTTCCTTTAATCTCTTTAAGTCGCTGTGTTAAGCCACTATAAAGTGCGCCTTGGCGCGTTGCATCAAGGGTAATTACATCAACAACTTTTGTAAGCTCTGGTTGTTGTTTTTTAAGAAGCTCGCCATATTCTTTAAGTAACACAGCATTGCGTACACTTCCATTATCGAGTGCAGTACCAAGCTGAGACAGCTCCGTATCTACCTTTTTAATAGACTCTTGAATTGTTTGTTGCAGCTGCTCTTCTTTCGATTGACAACCCATAAGCACTGCGAACAAACAAAACAGGCTTATAAGTTTCCAAGCTTTAATATTCGACATTCATGTCACCTGATTTACTAAATTAACTGAGGTAGTTTTACACAGGTCACTTATTAAACCAAGAATGAAATTGCAACAAAATGAGAAGAAGTAGCTAGCTTTTAAATCAGACTGTGATTTAGTGAAGATATTGAGTCGTATCGTGAGGTTAGAATTGAAGTAGAAGCTTTATAATACCAATCTGCTTATATATGGGGTCTATTTAACGTTAAGAAAATTACGCTAGAACTAGGCAAAAATTTTTGTATCTAGTAGTTCTAAATAAAAAATTTTAACGACGTATAGTGCAATTTAATTCGTTAAATTGATTAAAGATTTATGCAGGTTGGTATAAGGGTACTTTCGGTACTTTCAGCGTAGGGAGTCGCGGCGCTCACCCGACCTACGTGCTAGGTGTTGATGTGTGTACATTAATTACGCTTATTTTACTTTTCTGCAGACGTAAAAAAGCCCGAATCGTTAGATCCGGGCTTTCTACAATTTAAAGTTGGTGCGCTACGCAGTAGGATGTCGTAGTGCCCACAGCGGTGGAGAGTCATAGTGAAAATGCTGCGTACTCATTGCTGAGCGGAGATTTTTCATGATTTTAACGTCGGTAGTCGCTA